>NZ_PVWS01000020.1:249-65780 GCF_004126395.1 Roseovarius sp. A46
CAACGCTGCAAGTGGCGGAAATAGAAGAGGTATCTTGCACCATAAATCGCAGAGCGTAGCCGGGTTTGCGCCCACCCGGCGGTCGGGCGCTGCGCGGCTCATCGCTAAATGCCCAACGACCGCTCCAAGCCAATCGCACCCCTAACGACGCAACCAGCCTTAGCGGTTCCGTCCCACCCGGGCCGACCTCCGGCCCGCTCAGTCGAACTTGCGCGACGGTGCCAGCACGGTGGCCTCGCCGATCAGCACCTTCTTGCCCTCGACCAGACAACGGCAATCCAGTTGAACCCGGCGCTTGCCGTGGTCGATGCCGACCACTTCGACCTCGGCATGAACCATGTCGCCGGGGCGCACGGGGCCGAGGAATTTCAGCGTCTGCCCCATGTAGACGGTGCCGTGGCCGGGCAGTTGCTCGCCGATCACCGCCGAAATCAGCCCGGCGGTGAGCATCCCGTGGGCGATGCGCCCCTCAAAGATCGTGTCCTGCGCGTAATCATCATCCAGATGCACCGGGTTGCGGTCGGTCGAAACCTCGGCAAACATCTCGATATCGCGGTCGGTCACCACCTTTCGCAGATGGCGCGTCATGCCCATCTCGATATCCTCGATGCAGATCGTGCCGCGCGGCATGTTGTCCAACATTCGCCCCTCCGGGTGGTTTGGTGCGTAATTATGAGGCGAAGTCAGGCCCCGCTTTGGAATTTTATTACTTTGCGGGCGCAGAAAGATCAACCCCTAATCCATCACCTCAGATAGCCGATGGCATAGTTGGCATAGACATTTTCCTTTTCGAGGTATGCCTTTAGCGCTGCCTCATCGGGCTGCTGCGACGTTTTGGTCTCCTTCGCCGCGAGTCCGCCGGTGATGAAGAGGGAATCGATATCCTCGCCCATCGCGCCCAGGATGTCGGTCTGCGCCCCGTCGCCGATGGCGAGGATACGCGCGTTGTCGGAGTCGTGCCCGACCTCGGCGAGCCGTCGATGGGCGAGGTCGTAAATCGGCGGGTGTGGCTTGCCGAAATAGAGGCTTGTCCCACCCATCTCGGTATAGAGCCGCGCCAGCGCCCCCGCGCACCATTCGCGCACCTCGCCCCGGTCCACCACGATATCGGGGTTGGCGCAAAGCAGCTTGAGCCGCTTCTGCTTGGCATAGAGGAACGTCGGGCGCATCTCGGCGGGGTCGGCCATCGGGTCGAACGGGCCGGTGCAGACGATGCCCTCGGCTTCTTCCAGCGGCACCATCGTGACGTGCACCGGCGCGTCGACCACCCTGATCGGCTCGAAGAACAGCTCTTCATGCGGCTGGCCGATGAAATACACCCGTTCGCCCACCGCGCCCTCGAACATCGCCGCGCGGGCGCTGTCGCCGGAGGTGGCGATGGTGTCCCACGCGGCATCCGGCACGCCGAACGCGCGCATCTGCCGCTCCACGTCGCCGCGCGGGCGGGGCGAGTTGGTCAACAGCACCACCGCGCCCCCGGTTTCGCGATAGCGCACCAGCGCGGTGCAGGCATCGGGCAGGGCGCGCACCCCGTCATGGACACAGCCCCACAGATCGACGAACAGCGCGTCGTAGCGGGGGGCGATCTCCGAAAGGGCGGTGATGAGGCGGGTCATGGGCGTCTCCGTGCTTGGGTCGCGCGCAGATATGGCAGGGCCGCCACGCTTTGGCCAGCGCGCATGGCCAACCGCCGCGATGCGATCTATGCTCGCGCCATGACCGAACGGATCATCCACACCGAGGCCGATATCGCCGAGGGCGCGGCGCACCTCGCGGGGCTCTGCCCGCGCATGGCCCATGCCCGCGATCTGGTGGGCGAGGTGCCGCTCAGACGGCGCGAGGACGGGTTCGCGGCGCTCATGGGGGCCATTGTCAGCCAGCAGGTGAGCGTCGCCGCCGCCCGCGCGATCTGGGCGCGGCTGGAGGCGGCGGGACTGACCGCGCCGCAGGCCATCGCCGCAACGGACGAGGACGGGCTGCGCGCCGCCGGTCTCAGCCGGCAAAAGGCGCGCTACGTGCGCGCGTTGGCCGAGGCCGATCTCGATTACGCCGCGCTGCGCACGGCCCCCACCGACGAAGTGGTGACGAGACTCACCGAGGTGCCGGGAATCGGCGTCTGGACCGCCGAAATCTACGCCATGTTCAGCCTCGGGCGCGCCGATGTCTTTGCCCCCGGCGACCTCGCCTTGCAGGAATCGGCGCGGCTGCTCTACCGCCTGCCCGAGCGACCGAAGCCCGCGGCGCTGCGCGCGATGGCCGCGGACTGGTCGCCGTGGCGCGCGGTTGCGGCACGGCTCCTGTGGGCCTATTACCACGTCGCCAAGGACAGGGAAGGGATCGCATGACACGAGTTTTGCAGGCGGGCCGCAAGGACCCGCAATCGGGACAGGCGCGCTCGGCGGTGGTGTTCCTGCACGGCTACGGCGCCAATGGCGACGACCTCCTCGGCCTCGCCGATCCGCTGGCCGAGCATCTGCCCGACACTCTGTTCGTCGCCCCCGACGCGCCCGAGAGCATCCCCGGCATGCCCTTCGGCCTGCAATGGTTCCCGATCCCGTGGATCGACGGCTCAAGCGAGGAAGAGGCCGAGCGCGGCCTGATGGCCGCCGCCGCCGACCTCGACGCCTTTCTCGACGCGCTGATGGTGGACGAGGATCTGCTGCCCGAACAGGTGGTGCTGTTCGGCTTCAGCCAAGGCACGATGATGGCCCTCCACGTCGCCCCCCGCCGCGAGGACGAGGTGGCCGGGATCGTGGCCTTCTCGGGCCGCCTGCTGCGCCCCGACCTGCTGGCCGACGAGACCCGCAGCCGCCCGCCGGTCCTGCTGGTGCATGGCGATGCCGATGACGTGGTGCCGGTGCAGTCGCTGCCGCAGGCGGCCGAGGCCTTGCAGGAGGCGGGCTGGAAGGACGTCTATGCCCACGTGATGGAGGGCACCGGCCACGGCATCGCGCCCGACGGGCTGTCCGTGGCGCTGGCGTTCATGCGCGACAAGCTGGGGCTCTGAGCGGCGCGGGCCGTGCGGCGCGCGGGCTCACTCCGCCGCGCGCAGCGGTGAACGGCCGCTGGCGCGCAACACGTCCGACACGTCTTCGGGGCGCGGCGTGTCGGCTTCCTCGTTCTCGCCATAGCCCGCGTGGGCTGCGTCGCGCTCATCGGGCCAGACCAGCTCCGTTCCCCGCGCCCGCCGCGCCGCGCGCGCCAGCGCCCAGTCGCGTGCCGTCCTGCTCGTCCGGCCCAGCGACAGCACCGCCAGCCCCCGCGCGATCCACAGCACATAGGTCACCGCCCAGACCCGCAGCGCCAGCATCGCAGGCGTAAAGACCAGCGTCAGCACCGTCGCGATACCGAGGCCAAACACCACCGCCGTTGCCAACTGCTTCCACCAGAGCGCGGTGGGGCTGTTGAAGGCATAGCCACCGTTGATGAAATCGAGGCTGAGGCCGAACATCATCGGCGCGAGGCCGGCCATCGTCGTGATCGTGGTCAGAAGCACCGGGCGGATGCGGTCCTGCGCCGTGCGGGTGATCGCCGAAATGCGCGGCATGTAGCGGGAATAATCCTGGTAGGTGTCGATCAGCACGATATTGTTGTTCACCACGATACCGGCCAGCGCGACGATGCCGGTGCCGGTCATGATGATGGAAAACGGCTGGTTCATCACCAGCATCCCCACCAGCACCCCGGTTGTGGACAGCACCACCGCCAGCAACACCAGCACCGCGTTGTAGACGCTGTTGAACTGCGCCAGCAGGATGATGAACATGAGGCCAAGCGCCCCCGCGAACGCCTTTTGCAGGAACTCGCCCGATTCCTCCTGATCCTCGGCGTCGCCGGTCCATTCATAGCTGATGCCCGGCGGCAGCACGCCGCTCTCCAGCCACCCGGTCAGCCGCTCGATGCGCTCGTTGGCGGTGAGCGGCACCTCGCGCGTCTCGCCATCCGCGCCGGTCACCGCGGTGGTCAGCCCGTCGCGCACCGCCGCCTTTACGTCGAAGAAGCGGGTCTGGTCGATGCGGTCGATCTGCGCAAGCTGCTCGACCGGCCTGCGCGTGATGAAGGCCGACAGCGGCACGAGGCCGTTTTCCGTGCGGACCTTCAGCGTATCGAGGGTCGAGAGCACGCGGTCCTGCTCGGGCAGGCGCACGCGAATCTCGATCTCCTCGTCGCTGCTGTCCACGCGCATCGTGTCCAGGAGGATGCCGCGTGTCACTAGCTGCACCATCGCGCCCACGGTCGCCACGTCCGCGCCGAAACGGCCCGCGCGCTCCACGTCCACGTCCACCTGCCAGTCGATGCCCGGCAGCGGCAGCGTGTCCTCGATCTGGTAGAGGCCCTCGGTCTCTTCGAACCGCGCCCGCGCCTCCTTGGTAAAGCGTTGCAGCGCCGCCCAGTCGTCACCGCGGATTCGCAGGTGCACCGGCTTGGCCGAGGAGGGCCCGCGCGCCTGCGCGAGAATCTCGACCATGATGCCGGGGATGCGCTCCAGTTCCGCGGTCAGGTCGTCGATGATGCGGTCGCCGTCATACGCCGGATCGACCACGCTGCGCCGCACCTCGAAATCCAGGAACGGCACGGTGAACCACGCCTCGGTGGACTGCGGGCGGTCTTCCCACGGGATGGTCTCGAACTGCACCTGCCCGATCGTGTCGCGCGGCGGCTGCGCGCCGCCAGTATTGTTGTTCAGCCCGCCCTCGCCGGCAAAGGCAAAGGCGGTGGTGACGCCGGGATGGGCGCGCACGATCTCCTCGGCCTGCCGCACCAGGCTGTCCTTCTGGTCGAGCGACAGGTTGCCGCGCCCGCGCACGTAGACGATGGCCTGCTCCGGTTCGCTGTCCACGAAGAACTCGGTGCCGTTGTTGTTGTTGACGTAGAACATCAGCACCGAGCCGACGATCACGAACACCGCGCCAAAGGCCACCAGCGGCATCACCGGGTTGCCCACGATGGCGTGGATGACCCAGCCAAAGGCCGAGCGGCGATAGCCCGCGCGCACGCGGCCCCGCCTTTGCGGCAGCACCATGCGCCCCAGCGCCCGCACCCCGTTGCCAAGCCGCCGCGGGATGGCCAGAAGCCCCAGCAATAGCGCCGTCACCCCCGCGACCCCGGTAGCCATCAGCGCCACGGCGCCCAGCACCAGCCCGAACACGGTGGCCAGCACCGGGATGACCGAGCCGAGGATGTCGCCGCCATCCATCATCGCGAATTGCGCGCTCACCTGTTCGAGCACCATAGGCAGCGTCCGCCCCGCCAGCGCCGCCGCGCCCGCCGCCCCCGGCAGCAGCAGCAGGTGCCACAGCCAGAAACCGCCGGCGATTGCCGCGGTGCGCTGATCGAACCACCGCTCCAGCCGTCCGGTCACGCCGCCGAGCACCGGCAGGTAGACCAGCGCCACCAACAGCGAGGCCGACAGCACGAAGATGAGCGTCACCGGCAGCATCCCCATGAACTCGCCCGGGATGCCCGGCCAGAACAGCATCGGCAGGAACGCGCAGAGCGTGGTGGCGGTCGAGCTGACCACCGGCCAGAACATGCGCTTGGCGGCAGCCACATAGGCGTGCATCGGGCCCTCGCCATCGGCGATGCGCTTGTCTGCGTATTCCACCACCACGATAGCCCCGTCCACCAGCATCCCCACCGCGAGGATTAGGCCGAACATCACGATGTTCGACACCGCCACCCCCATCACGGCCAGCAGGGCAAAGCACAGCAGGAACGATGTCGGGATCGCGAATCCCACCAAGAGCGCGGGCCGGATGCCCAGCGCGGCCAGTGTCACGATCATCACCAGCGCGATCGCGGTCAGCACCGAGCCCTCGAGCTGGCTGACCATGGATTCCACCGTGCGCGACTGGTCGTTGGAGGTGCCCACGTTGACCGCGACCTGCAATTCCTCGGGCCAAGTCTTCTCCGCCTCGGCCACCTCCGCGCGCACCAGGTCGGCGGTCTCGATGATGTTGAAGCCCCGGCGCTTGACCACCTGCAACGCGACGCTGGTCTCGCCGTTGAACCGCGCGGTGCCGGTGCGGTCCTCGAAGGTGAGGTTGATCGTGGCCAGATCGCCCAGCGTCACCACCCGGTCGCCATTGGTCTTGATCGGCAGGTCGTAGATGTCGCGCGTCTCTTCGAACGACGACGGAATCTTGACCGCGAATGTCCCCTGCGCGGTATCGACCTCACCCGCGGCGATCAGTTGGTTGTTGTTCCGCACCACGTTGATCAACTCGAGCGCGGTGACGTTGTAGGCCTCGAGCCGCAGCGGGTCGATCACCACCTCCACCATCTCGTCACGGTTGCCGGCGATGCCCGCCTCGAGGATCGGCTCCATCGATTCGAGCCGGTCCTGAAGATCATTGGCCAGCCGCGACATGGTGCGCTCGGGCACCGGGCCCGAGAGGTTGACGATGATGATCGGGAACTCGCTGAAATTCACCTCGTTGAGGGTGTATTTCTCGAACCCGTCGGGAAACTCGGCCTCCGCCGTGTCCATTGCGTCGCGCACATCGGCGAGGATCTTGGTCTTGTCCCAGCCGAACTCGAATTCCAGCGCCACGCCGCCGTAATTCTCGGCCGCTGTGCCGGTCATCTTCTTCAGCCCGTCGAGATCGCTCAGCTCGCGCTCCATCGGCTTGACCAGCAGCTTCTCGCTGTCCTCGGCGGAAATGCCCGGGAACGGGACCGAGATGAACAGCGCGGGCACCTCGATATCCGGCTCACCCTCCTTGGGCAGGCCGATATAGGCGAACGTGCCGGCGAGGACCGACAGAACCACGAAGGCCAGCACCATCCGCGCGTGCGCGGCCGCCCAGTCGACGATCCCGGTCATTGACCCAGCTCCCGGTAGCTCGGCTTCACGCGCACGCCCGCGCGCACGTATTCCTGCCCGATCACGATGATGTCGGCGCGCTCGGGCAGCCCGGTCAGCCACACGCCCGCGGGCGTGTCGCGCATGAGCGTCACCTGGGCGAATCGCACGCTGTTTTCCTCGTCCACGAGCCGCAGTCCCAGTGTGCCCTCGTCATTGAGCGTCAGCGCCGATTGCGGCACCAGATGCGCGCGACGCCCCGCCGAGGCGATGGCGATCTCGGCGGTCTCGCCGTCGCGCAGCGTCAGGTCTGGGTTCGGCACGCGCACGTCCACGCGAAAGGTGCGGGTCGTCGGGTCCGCCGAGCGCGACACGAAGCTCACCTCGCCCGCCACCTCTTGGCCAGAGGCGGTGCGCGCGGTCGCGCGCGCGCCGGTCTCGACGCGCGCCACGTCGGTCTCCGACACGAACCCCACCAGCGTGATCGGATCGAGCTTCATCACCGTGGCGCAGAGCGCACCTGGCTGAAGCAGGCTGCCCAGCTCGGCGGTCTCGGTCTCCAGCACGCCGCCGAACGGGGCGTGAATCGTCAGCCGGTCGATCTCTTCCTCGGCGGCGGTCACGCCCGCACGGGCCGATTCGATGTTGGCGCGGGCGGATTCGAGCCCCGATGTGGCGCTCTCGACGCCCGA
Source organism: Roseovarius sp. A46 (assembly GCF_004126395.1). Taxonomy (NCBI): domain Bacteria; kingdom Pseudomonadati; phylum Pseudomonadota; class Alphaproteobacteria; order Rhodobacterales; family Roseobacteraceae; genus Roseovarius; species Roseovarius sp. A46. The sequence continues at coordinate 7,747 of NZ_PVWS01000020.1, forward strand.
CTCGGCAGCGCGTAGCGCGGCGCGGGTGGCGGCGACGCGGGTTTCCGAGGCGTATCCGTTTTTCACCAGGTTGCTTGCCGCGCGATAGTTGATCTGCGCTTCCTCCAGCGCCGCGCGCGCCTCCTCCAGCCGCGCCTGCGCCTCGGGCACGCGCGCCTGTGCCTCCTTGAGCCGCGCCCTGGCTTCCTCCAGCGTCGCCTGCCGCGCCGCCGGGTCTAGCCGACAGAGCACGTCACCCGCCTCGACAAACGCCCCCCGGCCCAGCGGCTCGGAAACCACCAGCCCGGATGTCTCGGCGCGCAGATCGACCTCCCGGTCGGCCTCGGTGCGCCCGCGCAACTTCACCGCGCTGTCCACCTCGCGCGCCTCCGAGCGCTGCACCACGACGCGCATCAGGCCCGGCTCGCCCGCCTCCGTGGCGTCGGCGGTGCCGGTCTCCTGTGCGGCCTCTGCTTCGGCCGCGTCCCCGGCGCCGGCGGGCAGCATCGCAACGAGCCGCTCACGCTCGAACACGAAGGTATAGATGGCCGCAGCGACCAGGAGGGCGATCAGAACTGGAAACAGGCGCATGTCATGTCTTTCGAACGGATTACTGCGGCACACAAGAAGGCCGCGCATTACGGCCTTACCGTCATACGCTGAACCGACCGGTTCAGATTAAACCTTTCCGCCGTCGCCGACAAGCGCGATCTCGCGCGCGTCCCGCGGCCCTTGGCAGCGCGGGGCCGACACGCTAAGAGGGGCGGAAATCCTGCAGGGGGTGCGGCGTGAGCGACACGGACAGTTTCATTGACGAGGTGACCGAGGAGGTGCGCCGCGACCGGCTGTTCCGGCTGATGCGCCGCTATGGCTGGATCGGTATTCTGGCGATCCTGCTGCTGGTGGGCGGCGCGGCATGGAACGAGTGGCGCAAGGCGCAGGCCGAGGCCGAGGCGCAGGCCTTCGGCGATGCGCTCCTCACGGCGCTGGCACAGGAGGACGCGGCCGAGCGCGCCGATGCGTTGCAGGCGATCCCGGCCCCCGGCCCGGGGGGCGCGGCGGTGGCGGGGCTGCTCGCCGCGGACGCACAGGCCCGGGGGGACGCCCCGGGCGCGGCGACCCGGCTGCTCGCATTGGCGGACCGGCCCGACGTGCCCGCCATCTACCGCCGTATCGCGACGCTCAAGGCGGTGGCGCTGCCGGATACGGGGCTCTCGGCCGAGGCACGCCGTGCCCGGCTCGTGCCACTGACCGACGCGCCGGGTCTTGTCCGGCTGCTGGCCGAGGAACAACTTGCCATGATCGACATCGAGACCGGCGCCCGCGCCGACGCGCTCGACCGGTTGGCGACGCTGGCGGTGGATGCCGAGGCGACAGAGGCCTTGCGCCGCCGCGTGGCACAGGTGATTGTGGCGCTGGGCGAGGATGTGCCCGAGATACCGGGCGCGCCCGGGCAGGCCGGGGTCGGACAATGACCGGGGGGCCGGGTATGACGCGACAGATGGGGGCAGGCGTGGTGACGGCGAAAACGGTTCTTCTCGCGATGGCGGCGGCCCTCGTTCTTGCAGGTTGCGAAAAGCGGGAGCCGATCCTGCCTGGCGAGCGCGAAAACATCCGCGAGGTGCTCCAGAGCGAGGCGCGGCGCGCACAGGCCGAGGAGACCCCGGTCAACCGCGCGGCCCCGATCTCGCTGCCCGCGGCGGTGACCAACGCCGCCTGGCCGCAACGCCCGGGCTCGCCCGCCACCCGCACCGCGCATCCCGCGCTTTCCGCTTCTCCCGCGCTGGCGTGGTCGGCGGGCATCGGCGCGGGCGATGGCCGCCGCGCGCGCATCACCGCTGATCCGGTGGTGGCGGCGGGCCGCGTCTTTACCCTCGACGCGCAGACCCGCGTCTCGGCGGTTTCCACGGCGGGCGAGGTGCTGTGGGCCACCGACCTCACACCGCCCAATGACAGCCCCGACAACGCCAGCGGCGGCGGGCTGGCCTATGGTGATGGGCGACTCTTCGTCACCTCGGCCTTCGGCATCGTCACCGCGCTCGACGCCGAAACCGGCGCGGTGCTCTGGCAGCAGGATGTCGACGCGCCGACCACCACCGCGCCCGCGGTCTACGATGGGCTGGTCTACGTGGTGGCGGGCGACGAGGTCGCCTGGGTGCTCGATTCCGAGACGGGGCGCGTGCGCTGGCAGCTCTCGGGCACGCCCGACATTCACAATGTGCTCGGTGGCCCCGCCCCGGCGATCACCGAGAAATACGCCGTCTTCGCCTTCGGCGCGGGCGAGGTGCAGGGCGCGTTCCGCAAGGGCGGGCTGCGGCTCTGGGACGCGCAGGTCGCGGGCGAGCGCCGCGGCGTGGCAAGTGCGCGTGTCCGCGACGTCACCGGCGATCCGCTGGTGGTAGGCGACCGCGTCTACGTGGGCACCCATTCGGGCCGCATGGTGGCGCTCAGCCTCGGCAGCGGCAAACGCCTCTGGACCGCGGGCGAGGGGCCGCTCAACCCGATCTGGCCCGCGGGCGGCTCGTTGTTCCTGGTGAGCGACCGAAACGAGCTGGTGCGCCTCTCGGCCGAGGATGGCAGCCGTATCTGGGGCCAGCCGCTGCCGCTCTTCACCGCGCGCAAGCCCAAGCGGCAGGCGGGCATCGTCGGCCATTACGGCCCGGTGCTGGCGGGCGGGCAACTCGTGCTCGCATCCGCCGACGAGAGGCTGCGCTTCTTCGATCCGGTCTCGGGGCGACTCACCCGCGAGACGGCGCTTCCCGGCGGGGCGGCGAGTAACCCGGTGGTCGCGGGCGGCACGCTCTACGTCGTGTCCAAGAAGGGTCAGCTTCTGGCTTTCCGTTGACGCCCCGATCCTGTATCACGCACGCTTGATCGACAGCGGAGCCGCGTCATGTCCTTTACCCTCGCCATCGTGGGTCGCCCCAATGTGGGCAAATCCACGCTGTTCAACCGCCTTGTCGGCAAGCGCCTCGCGCTGGTCGATGACACGCCCGGCGTGACCCGCGACCTGCGCGAGGGGGCGGCGCGGCTGGGCGACCTGCGCTTTACCGTGATCGACACCGCCGGGCTCGAGGACGCCACCGACGATAGCCTCGAAGGGCGGATGCGGCGGCTGACCGAGCGCGCGGTGGAGATGGCCGATGTCTGCCTGTTCGTGATCGACGCGCGCGCGGGCGTGACGCCGACCGACGAGATATTCGCCGATATCCTGCGCAAACGCTCGGGCCATGTGATCCTCGCCGCCAACAAGGCCGAGGGTGCCGCCGCCGAGCCGGGCGTCTACGAAGCCTACGGGCTGGGCCTTGGTGATCCGGTGCAGATTTCGGCCGAGCATGGCGAGGGGATGAACGAGCTTTACGCGCGGCTGATGCCGCTCTCGGACAGCTTCGACGCGCGGGCCGAGGCCGAGGCGCCCGAGACCGACGTGCCGCTCGACGACGAAGCCGACCCCGACGACGAGACCGTGCCCGCCTATCTCGCGCCGACGCCCGAGCGCCCCTTGCAGGTGGCCGTCGTGGGCCGCCCCAATGCCGGGAAATCCACGCTCATCAACACCATCCTCGGCGAGGAGCGGCTGCTCACCGGCCCCGAGGCCGGGATCACCCGCGACGCGATCTCGCTCACGCTCGACTGGGACGGGCTGCCGGTGCGCCTCTTCGATACGGCGGGTATGCGCAAGAAGGCGCGGGTGCAGGACAAGCTGGAAAAACTGTCGGTCTCCGACGGGCTGCGCGCGGTGAAATTCGCCGAGGTGGTGGTCGTGCTTCTGGATGCCGCCATCCCCTTCGAGCAACAGGACCTGCGCATCGCCGACCTGGCCGAGCGCGAGGGCCGCGCCGTGGTGGTGGCCGTCAACAAGTGGGACATCGAAGAGGACCGGCAGGGCAAGCTGCGCGAGTTGAAGGAGGCGTTCGACCGGCTCCTGCCGCAATTGCGCGGCGCACCCCTGGTCACCGTCTCGGCGCGGACGGGCAAGGGGCTCGACCGGCTGCGCGACGCGGTGCAAAAGGCCCACGAGGTCTGGAACCGCCGCATCCCCACGGCACAGCTCAACCGCTGGCTGGCGGGCATGGTCGAGCAGCACCCGCCCCCCGCGCCGGGCGGCCGCCGCATCAAGCTGCGCTACATGACCCAGGCCAAGACCCGCCCGCCGGGCTTCGTGGTGATGTGTTCGCATCCCGACAAGATGCCAGAGAGCTATCGCCGCTACCTCGTCGGCGGCCTGCGTACCGATTTCGACATGCCGGGCACGCCCATCCGCCTGCACCTGCGCAGCCAGTCCGACAAGAACCCCTACAAGACCCGGAAAAAGCCGGGCCCGTCGCGGCTGCGCAAGCACCTGTGATGCGGTCGGCGCCGGCGGCCCTTTCCGGCTAACGGCCCTCCGACCACAGCGCCTCGTACACCGCGCCGATCCCGTCGGCCTCGCGGGTGACGCTGTAATGGCCCGTGGCCACCTCGCGCGCCGCGCGCGCCATCGCCGCGTGGCGGGCCGGATCGTCGAGCAGCCCCGAGACCGCGCCCGCCGCATCCCCGGTCACGATCCCGGCGCGCCCCTGCGCCGAGAACTCGGCGTAATGCCCGGCATCGGCGGCCACGAACGGCACGCCGCAGGCCATGCCCTCCAGCGGCACCATGCCATACCCCTCGTAGCGCGGCAGTTGCACGATCAGGCTCAGCGCGGGCAGCAGCCCGCGCAAATCACCGGGCGCGATCTCGCCCACGAACAGCAACCGCCCGGCCAGCCCCGCCCCGGCGACCTGCGCCTTGAGCCGGTCGAGAAACGCCGCATCCGCCTTGGCCGCGCGCCCGATCACCAGCGCGGTGAGATCGGGATGGCGCGGCAGCACCTCCAGCATCGTGGCCACGAACCGGTCGGTGCCCTTCTCGGGGCGGATGCGCCCGATGGTGGCAATGCCCCGCGCACCGGGATAGCCGGTGGCCCGCCACGCCGCCGCGCGGTCGCGGGCGGGGGCAAAGCCATCGCAATCCACCCCGTGGGGCACCACCGCGTGCAGGTGCGGAACCAACTCGCCCGCCGCATCGGTGGTGGCGATCACCGCATCCATCCGCGAGATGAGCCAGCGCGGCAGCGCCGAGTGCCGGCGCTGCGCGGCGGAGGTAAAGACGATGCGGATGGGCAGCCGCAGCACGTCGCGCGCCCAGAGCGCGGCGCGCATCTCGCTGTTGCGGCGCACGTGCCAGATGGTGAACGGCCGTGCCCCCGGGCTCCGCGACAGCCGCCGCGCCTCGGCCCGGCTCACCGGCGCGGGGCAGCCGGGCAGGGCGACATCCGAGAGCGCCATGTCGTAGCGCTCTGCCTGCACCCGCACCACCCCCGCCGCCGTGGCCGAGACCCCGGTGAAGTTGCGGTTGAAATTGGTGACGATGAGCTCGGTCATGGGCGGCGGGATCCGGATATTTCCGGCAAGATGAAGCGAGGCGTCATGACGCGCCCTCCAGCCCCAGCGCGGCGGTCAGGTCGGCGGTGAGCGTGTCCAGCGCGCCCGCGTCCCCGGCGACGAACCCGCGCGCGGCGTCGCGCATCGCGTCGAGCCGGTCGGACGCGCCCAGGAGCCGCGAAAGCGACACCGCGAGCGCCGCCCCGTCCGCGACCTCTTCGCCCGCCCCGGCGGCATCGAGCGCGGGGTAGATTTCGGCGAAATTGGCATAGAGCGGCCCGTGCAGGATGGCCGAGCCGGCATGGGCGGGCTCATAGGGCGTGTGCCCCCCCACCGCCGTGAACGACCCGCACAGGCAGGTGACGGGGCAGAGCGCATACCAAAGCCCCATCTCGCCCAGCGTGTCGGCGAGATAGACCTGCGTCTCCGGCGCGGGCACGGCCCCGATGGCGCGGCGCGCGCCGGTGAACCCCCGCTCCGCGATCAGCACCTCCAGGTCCGGACCGCGCTCGGGGTGGCGCGGTGCGAGGATCAGCAATGCCTCGGGCAGATGGGCCAGCAGGCGGCGATGCGCGTCGAGCACGATCTCCTCCTCGCCCGGATGGGTCGAGGCGGCAAGCCAGACCGCGCGGTTGCCGATCTGCCCGGCCAGCGATGCGCGTGCCGTCTCGTCCACCGGGAGCGCGCCCGACAGCGCCTTGAGGTTCGGCCCCTGCCGCGCCCGATCGAGCCCGAGCGCGCGCAGGTTGGCCTCGGTGCGGGCGTCCTGGCAGTGGATCAGGCGGAAATGGCCCAACAGGTGGCGCGCGGTGCGCGCCGCGCGCGCCCACCCGCGCGCCGAGCGGTCCGACAACCGCGCGTTCACCAGCGCCAGCGGCACGCCAGCGCCCGCGCTCTCGCGCAGCATCTGCGGCCACAGCTCGCTTTCCACGAAAACGCCCGCATCGGGCCGCCAATGGCGCAGGAACCGGCGCAGCGCAGGTCGCGTGTCGAGCGGTGCGAACTGGTGCCGGCTGCGCGGCGGCAGGCGGCGGGCAAGCATCTCTGCCGAGGTGGCGGTGCCCGAGGTGATCAGGAATTCGGTCTCCGGCTGCGCGCGGCCCCATTGCGCGATAAGCGGCAGGATCGAGGCGCTCTCGCCAACCGAAGCGGCGTGGAACCAGACCAGCCGCCCCTCGGGCCGGGGCAGGGTGGCGTGACCCATCCGCTCGCGCCAGCGCGCCGGGTCGGTGCCGTGGGCTGCGAGCTTGCGCCGCACGCGGGCGTAGGCCACTGGCCCCATGAGGTCGGCCGCCGCGCCGTAGAGCCGCAGCGGCAGGGGCGCATTGCCGCGGCGCATCAGCCGCCGGTATGGCTCATGTGGCGCGACATGCGGCCCTCGACCGACTGGCGCGAATAGTCGAAATCGTGGCCCTTGGGCTTCATCGCGATGGCCGCGCGGATCGCCTCTTCCAGCGGCGCGTCATCGCCGGGATGGTTGCGCAGCGCCGGTCGCAGGTCGGCCATGTCTTCCTGGCCAAGGCACATGTAAAGCTCGCCGGTGCAGGTCAGCCGCACGCGGTTGCAGCTTTCGCAGAAATTATGGGTGAGCGGCGTGATGAAGCCGATCTTTTGCCCGGTTTCCTCCAGCCGCACGTAACGCGCCGGGCCGCCCGAGCGTTCGTCCAGATCGGTGAGCGTGTAGTCCTCGGCCAGCCGGGCGCGCAGGTCGCTCAGCTTCCAGTATTGGTCGAGCCGGTCCTCGTTGCCGATATCGCCCATCGGCATGACCTCGATAAAGGTCAGGTCCATGTCGCGGCTCTTGCACCACTCGACCAGCGTGAACAGCTCGTCCTCGTTAAAGCCCTTGAGCGCCACGGTGTTGATCTTGACGCGCAGCCCGGCGGCTTGCGCGGCGTCGATCCCCTTGAGCACCTGCGGCAGACGGCCCCAGCGGGTGATGTCGGCGAATTTCGTCTCGTCGAGCGTGTCGAGCGAGATGTTCACCCGCCGCACCCCCGCAGCATAAAGGTCATCCGCGAACCGCCCGAGCTGCGAGCCATTGGTGGTCAGCGTCAACTCCTTCAGCGCGCCGGTTTCCAGATGTCGGGTCATGGCGTTGAAGAAGGTCATGATCCCCTTGCGCACCAGCGGCTCGCCACCGGTGATGCGCAGCTTTTCGACGCCGAGGCGCACGAAGGTCGAGCACATGCGGTCAAGCTCTTCCAGCGTCAGCAGTTCCTTCTTGGGCAAGAAGGTCATGTTCTCCGACATGCAGTAGACGCAGCGAAAATCGCAGCGGTCGGTGACAGAGACGCGCAGGTAGGAGATGGCGCGCTGAAACGGATCTATCAGAGGAACGGTCATGTCGGGAAACTAGGCCCCGGCGCGACGCGGGGCAAGGGGCATCTTGCGTTGCGGTGCGCGGTTGCGGCGGTTACGCTGGCCTCATGTCGGGAATGGTGCGTGTCGTGCTGGTGTGTCTGCTTGCCGGGGGCTGTGCGCTCCTCGGGCCGATAGAGAGGTCCACGGACCCGCCGCCCGAAACGCCCGCCCCGCCGGTTGAAACCGAGAAGGACGAGGCCGCCACGCCCCAGGACGCGCCCGCCGCCCCCACGCTGCCCGCGACGACCGTCGCCTCACTCGGTGACGTGACCCGCCCGGGGCTGTGGATGCGCACCCCGCTCGTCACCTCCCCGATGCGCGGGCGGGTGAGCGACCCGCGCACCGGGCGCGCGGTGGTGCTCGATCTCATCCCGCTCGAGGCCGAGCCGGGGGCGGGAAGCCGGATGTCGCTCGCGGCTTACCAACAGCTTAACCTGCCGCTCACCGCGCTGCCGGAATTGCGCGTCGAACCTGCAGGTTGAGCGTTTGAACCGTGAGGTTCACTCCACCGTCACCGATTTTGCGAGGTTGCGGGGCTGGTCCACGTCGGTGCCCTTGGCGATCGCCGTGTGATAGGCGATGAGCTGCGCGGGCAGCGCATAGAGGATGGGCGCCAGCACCGGGTCGGTCACCGGCATGGTGATCGCGCGGAACGTGCCTTCGCCCGCCGCCGCGATCCCGGCGGCATCCGAGACCAGCACGATCCGCCCACCGCGCGCCATCACCTCCTGCATGTTCGACACGGTCTTGTCGAATAGCGCGTCGCAGGGTGCCATGACGATCACCGGCAGGCTCTCGTCGATGAGCGCGATAGGGCCGTGCTTGAGTTCGCCTGATGCATAAGCTTCGGCGTGTATGTAACTGATTTCCTTTAGTTTCAGCGCGCCTTCCAGCGCTAGCGGATACATTAGCCCGCGACCCAGGAACAGCGCGCTCTGCACCGCGGCCAGGTCGCGCGCCACGTCGCGAATGCGGTGGTCGATCTCCATCGCGGTGTTGAGCGTGGCAGGCAGGCCGCGCAGGGCCGACAGCAGGTCCGAAAGCCGCGCCGCGTCCATCCGTCCGCGCGCGCGCGCCGCGCGCAGGGCCAACAGCAACAGAACGGTGAGCTGGCAGGTGAACGCCTTGGTCGAGGCGACGCCGATCTCTGCCCCGGCATGGATCGGCAACGCCAGATCGCTCTCGCGCGCGATCGAGCTTTCCTCGACATTGACCACCGAGACGACCCCCTCGACCCGGTCCCGGCAATAGCGCAAGGCGGCCAGCGTGTCGGCGGTCTCGCCCGACTGGCTGACGAAAATGGCCAGCGTGCCGGGCACGATGGGCGGCTCGCGGTAGCGAAATTCCGACGCGATATCAACGTCTACGGGCAAACCCGCCAGTTGCTCGAACCAGTATTTCGCGGTGAGGCAGGCGTAATAGGCCGTGCCGCAGGCCACCAGCGTAAGCCGCTCGATACGCGCGAGATCGGGCAGCGCGTCGGGCAGGCGGATGTCGTCGCCGGCCTCTGTCAGGTAGTGGCGCAGGGCGTTGCCGATGACCATCGGCTGCTCGGCGATCTCCTTGGCCATGAAATGCCGATGTCCGCCCTTGTCCACCAGCGCGTGGTCGAGCGCAATGGTCTTGACGGGCCGGTTGGCGCGGCGTCCCTCGGCATCGGTGATGATCACCCCGGCACGGGTGACGACGGCGATATCGCCCTCTTCGAGATAGGTGATGCGGTCGGTCATCGGCGCGAGCGCGATGGCGTCCGAGCCCACGAACATCTCGCCCTTCCCGTGGCCGATGGCCAGCGGGCTGCCCTTGCGCGCGGCGATAAGCAGGTCGTCCTCGCCCTCGAACAGGAACAGCAGCGCATAGGCCCCGTCGAGCCGCGCGATGGTGGCGCGCGCGGCCTCTTCGGCGCTCATGCCCTCGTGCATGTAGCGGCAGGTGAGCAGCGCCACCGTCTCGGTATCGGTGTCGGTCTCGTGGCCGAACCCGGCCTCGGCCAACTCGGCGCGCAGCTCGCGGAAATTCTCGATGATGCCGTTATGCACCACCGCCACCGGTCCGGCGCGGTGGGGGTGGGCGTTCGTCTCGGTGGGCGCGCCGTGGGTGGCCCAGCGGGTATGGCCGATGCCCGCCTTGCCCGGCAGCGGCTGGTGCACCAGCAGATCGGAGAGGTTGACCAGCTTGCCTACTGCGCGGCGGCGGTCCAGGCCCCCGGCGTTGACGGTGGCAACCCCGGCACTGTCATAGCCGCGGTATTCCAGCCGCTTGAGCGCGTCGAGCAGCATTGGTGCCGCTTCGTGATTTCCCAGAACCCCGACGATCCCGCACATCAGCGTTCTCCCTCGTTGCGAGTGTCTTTCGCCGCGCGCAGCCGCGCGAAGAGCCGCGCGGCAAAGCCGGGCTTGACCTCTTGCCGCGCCCGCGCCACGGCGAGCGCGCCGGCTTCGACATCGCGGGTGATCACCGAGCCCGAGCCCGTCATCGCCCCGTCGCCCACGCGCACCGGCGCGACGAGCATCGTATCCGAGCCGATGAACACATCCGCGCCGATGGTGGTGCGATGCTTGCTCACCCCGTCGTAATTACAGGTGATCGTGCCCGCGCCGATATTGGTGTTCGCGCCGATCGCGGCATCGCCGATATAGCTCAGGTGGTTGACCTTGGCCCCCTCGTCGAGGATAGCGTTCTTGACCTCGACGAAATTGCCGATGCGCACGTCCTCGGCCAGTTCGGTGCCGGGGCGCAGACGGGCATAAGGCCCCACCACCGCGCCGCGCGAGACGTGACAGCCCTCGAGATGCGAGAACGCCCGTATATGCGCGCCGGACTCGACGGTAACGCCCGGGCCGAACACCACGTAAGGCTCGATCACCGTGTCGCGGCCCACCACGGTGTCGCGGGCGAAATGCACCGTCTCGGGCGCGGTGAGGGTGATGCCCGTCTCCAGCGCCTCGGCGCGGGCGCGCGCCTGAAAGGCGGCCTCGGCGGCGGCAAGCTCGGCGCGGGAGTTGACGCCCAGCGTCTCGGACTCGTCGCAGGTGACGGCGGTGGCCTTGAGGCCCCGCGCACGGGCGATGCCAACGATATCGGTGAGGTAGTATTCCCCGGCGGCGTTGTCCCGGCCCACTTCGGCGACCAGGTCGAAGAGCAGGCCCGCGGGCGCCATCACCACGCCGCTGTTGCACAGCCCGATGGCGCGCTCGCTGTCGCTGGCGTCCTTGAATTCGACGATGCGGATAAGGCTCTCGCCCTCCATCACCAACCGCCCGTAGCGGCCCGGCTCTTCGGGGGCAAAGCCCAGCACGACGACGTCGTGATGGCGCCGCGCCTCCATCATCCGCCCGAGCGTCTCGGGGCGGATAAAGGGCGTGTCGCCGTAGAGCACCAACGCGTCGCCGTCGAAATCGCCAAGCGTGTCCGCAGCCTGCGCCACCGCATGGGCCGTGCCGCGCTGTTCGGCCTGGATCACCACTTGCGCCACGCTGTCATGCGCGGCCAGCGCCGCGCGCACCGCGTCCGCGCCATGCCCTGCCACCACCACCGTGCGTGCAGGGCCAAGCGCCTCTCCTGCCGCGATGGCATGGACGAGCAGCGGCGCGCCCGCCACCTCGTGCAGAACCTTGGGCTGGTCCGAGTGCATTCTCGTGCCCTTTCCGGCGGCGAGAACGATCAGGGCAACGGACATGTTTCAATCTCTTTTCCGGTGACAACGTCTGCGTCGTTCTAGACATTCCGCAAAGTCGCGCAAGGGCGGGGCCAGTAAAACCTTGTGACCGTTCGGTGACAGCGCTAAGCGGTTTCCTGCCGGAACACGCACGATAAGGGGGCGCGATGCGCACCGTGGTTTTCGATCTCGACGGCACGCTGGCCGATACCAGCGGCGATCTCATCGCCGCCGCCAATGCCTGTTTTCGCGGAATGGGCGTGGCGGATTTGCTATGCCCCTCGCGCGACGTGGGGGTGGCGCTGCGCGGCGGGCGGGCGATGCTGCGACTGGGCATGGAGCGGCTCGGGCGCGGTGGAGACGAGGCCGAGATCGACCGGCAATATCCCCTGCTTCTGGCCGCATACGAGGGCGCGATCGACCGGCACACGCGGCTCTATCCCGGTGCGATGGCGGCGGTGGAGGGCTTGCGCGAAGCGGGCTACCGCGTGGCCATTTGCACCAACAAACCCGAGGCGCTGGCGCGGCTTCTGCTGGAGAGGATGGGCGTGCTCGACCGGTTTCACGCGCTTACCGGGGCCGATACGCTGTCGGTGCGCAAGCCCGACCCCGAGCACCTGCGCGAGACCGTGCGCCGCGCGGGCGGCGATCCGGTGCGTGCGCTTCTGGTGGGCGACAGTGACACCGACCGCGACACGGCGCGCGCCGCAGGCGTGCCGTCGGTGCTGGTGGGGTTCGGGCCGTCGGGTGCGGACATGGCCGCGCTCTCGCCCGAGGCCATCATCGGCCATTTCGACGAGCTTCCTGCCGCGGTGGCGCGGCTCATCGGCTGAGCGCGGGGCGCGGTTTCGGCTTTCGTGAAAGAGCGGCGGCGGGCCATTGACGCAAGGCCCGGCGCACGCCAAAACCAGTGTATGACCGAGGTATTCAAAGGCAGCTTCACCCAGCAGGAGCCGATTCCCGACGAGGGAATCGCGGCGGCGCTCGAGGTGATGCGGTCGGGGCGGCTGCACCGCTACAACCTCGCCCCCGGCGAGTCGGGCGAGGTGGCGATGCTGGAACGAGAGTTCGCCAATCATGTCGGCGCGCGCCACGCGCTTGCCGTCACCTCGGGGGGCTACGCGATGGCCACCGCGCTGCGGGCGCTGGGGGTGGGGTCCGGTGATCGGGTGCTCACCAATGCCTTTACCCTTGCGCCGGTGCCCGGTGCCATCGCAAGCGTCGGCGCGCAGCCGGTTTTCGTGGGCGTGACCGAGGGGCTGACCATCGACCTTGACGATCTCGCCGCCAAGGCGGGGCAGGCACGGGTGCTGATGCTCAGCCACATGCGCGGGCACCTGGCGGATATGGACCGGCTGATGGAGGTCTGCGATGCGCACGGCCTCGCCGTGATAGAGGATTGCGCGCACACGATGGGGGCGGCGTGGCGCGGTATCCCCTCCGGGCGCTGGGGCAAGGTGGGCTGTTTCTCGACCCAGACCTACAAGCACATGAATTCCGGCGAGGGCGGATTCCTCGTCACCGATGACGACGAGGTGATGGCGCGCGCGGTGATCCTGTCGGGATCCTACATGCTCTACGAGCGCCACGGCACGGTGCCGCCCGAGGAGGTGTTCGCGCGGGTGAAGTACGACACGCCCAATGTCTCGGGGCGGATGGACCACCTGCGCGCGGCGATCCTGCGCCCGCAACTGCGCATGCTGGAGGATCAGTGCGACCGCTGGAACGCGCGCTATCGCGTGGTGGAGGAGGGGCTGCGCGGCACGCCGGGCCTCACGCTGGTCGAGCGGCCCGAGGCCGAGCGCTATGTCGGTTCGTCGATCCAGTTCCTGCTGCTCGACTGGGAGGGCGGCGCCGTGGCCGAGGTAATCCGTCGTTGCGCCGCGCGCGGGGTCGAACTCAAGTGGTTCGGGGGCGCGGAGCCGGCGGGCTTTACCAGTCGCTACGACAGCTGGCGTTATGCGCCGTCGGCGCCCATGCCCGCCACCGACCGCATCCTGCGCGGCATCCTCGACATGCGCCTGCCGTTGACTTTCAGCCTCGACGACTGCGCGCAGATCGCCCGCATCATCCGCGCCGAGGTGGGCGCGGTCTGGCAGAACCGCGCGGCCTGACCTGACCGGCCCCATGGCACCGGCCGAAGGGGGCGCTGCCCCACCGCCGCGGCGACTCTCCCGGAGTATTTTGCCAGGAAGAAGCCGCTGCGCGCGGGATTGACGGGGTGTGCGGTTTGCGGCTATAAATGAACAAGTGTTCAATAAATGCCGGAGACCGGGGATGTTCAACGCGGTGATGAGCTTTGATCTGGGCGAGGATGTGAACGCCCTGCGCGAGATGGTGCATCGCTGGGCGCAGGAGCGCATCAAGCCGATGGCGGCGGAGATAGACCGCGAAAACACCTTTCCGGGCGCGCTCTGGCGCGAGATGGGCGACCTGGGTCTGCTGGGCATCACCGTGCGGGAGGAATATGGCGGCGCGGGGATGGGCTATCTCGCCCATGTCGTCGCCGTGGAGGAGATCGCCCGCGCCTCGGCCTCGGTGTCGCTCAGCTATGGCGCGCATTCCAACCTCTGCGTCAACCAGATCAAGCTCAACGGCAGCGAGGAGCAGAAGGCGAAATATCTGCCCGGCCTCATTAGTGGCGAGCATGTCGGCGCGCTCGCCATGTCCGAGGCGGGGGCGGGCAGCGACGTGGTGTCGATGAAGCTGCGCGCCGAGCGGCGCAACGATCACTACCGGCTGAATGGCAACAAGTACTGGATCACCAACGGCCCCGATGCCGATACGCTGGTGGTCTATGCCAAGACCGATCCCGATGCCGGATCGAAGGGCATTACCGCCTTCCTGATCGAGAAGACGATGACAGGCTTCAGCACCTCGCCGCATTTCGACAAGCTGGGGATGCGTGGGTCGAACACCGCCGAACTCATTTTCGAGAATGTCGAGGTGCCGTTCGAGAACGTGCTGGGCGAGGAGGGGCGCGGCGTGCGCGTGCTCATGTCCGGCCTCGACTACGAGCGCGTGGTGCTGGCGGGGATCGGCACCGGGATCATGGCGGCGTGCCTCGACGAGATCATGCCCTACATGGCCGAGCGCCGCCAGTTTGGCCAGCCGATCGGCTCGTTCCAGCTCATGCAGGGCAAGATGGCGGACATGTACACCGCGATGAACTCGGCGCGCGCCTATGTCTACGAGGTGGCCAAGGCCTGCGACCGGGGCGACGTGACCCGCCAGGACGCCGCGGCCTGCTGTCTCTATGCCTCCGAGCAGGCGATGGTGCAGGCGCACCAGGCGGTGCAGGCCATGGGCGGGGCGGGCTTTCTCAACGACTCTCCTGTGGCACGCATCTTCCGCGACGCCAAGCTCATGGAGATCGGCGCGGGAACCAGCGAGATCCGCCGGATGCTGGTAGGCCGCGAGATGATGGGGGCGATGGGGTGAGCCGATGCCGTGTCGTCTGATCCATCTGCCGGTGGTGGCCCGTGCGGGGCACGAATATTTCGTCGATAGCTTTGGCCGAGTGGTGGACGTGGCGCGACCGGGGGTGGCGTCATGAGCAAGATGCGACCCCTCCTCCGCCGCGCGTCCTACGAGGCGCTCTGTGACGGGTTTCGCTGGGACATCCCGGCGCGGCTCAACATGGCGGCGCAGGTTTGCGACGACTGGGCAGCGCGGGAGTCGGACCGGCTGGCGATCCGCGATCTGTCGGGCGAGGGCCCGCACGAGGTGAGCTATGGCGCGCTGCGGCGTATGGCCGACGGGCTGGCGCAGGCGCTGGTGGCGCGGGGCGTGGTGCGCGGCGACCGGGTGGGCGTGTTGCGCAGCCAGGGCGCGTGGTGCGCGGCGGCGCATATCGCGATCTGGAAAATCGGCGCGATTTCAATCCCCTTGTTCAAGCTCTTCAGGCAGGATGCGCTGACGAGCCGGGTGGGTGATGCGGGCGCGCAGGTGGTTATCACAGATGCCGAGGGCGTGGACATGTTGGCCGCGCTGGACGGCGTGACTGCCCTCGTTCCGGAAAAGACCACTCTGCCGGACGGCCGGTTCGACACGGCAGAGACCGGGCCCGAAGAGCCGGCGGTGCTGATCTACACCAGCGGCACAACGAGCAGCCCCAAGGGCGCGCTGCACGGCCACCGGGTTCTGACCGGCCACCTGCCGGGGGTCGAGATGAGCCATGATTTTCTGGGTCAGGAGGGCGATTGCCTGTGGACGCCCGCGGACTGGGCCTGGATCGGCGGGCTGTTTGACGTGCTGATGCCGGGGCTGGCCATCGGCGTGCCGGTGGTGGCCGCGCGGATGGCGCGATTCGATGTCGATCAGTGCTTGAGGATCATCCGCGAAGGCGCTGTCAAAAATATCTTTTTCCCACCGACCGCGCTTCGGATGTTGCGCGCGGAGGAGGCCCACCTAGA
Organism: Roseovarius sp. A46; assembly: GCF_004126395.1. NCBI lineage: Bacteria > Pseudomonadati > Pseudomonadota > Alphaproteobacteria > Rhodobacterales > Roseobacteraceae > Roseovarius > Roseovarius sp. A46. Next base: position 23,568 of record NZ_PVWS01000020.1, read on the forward strand.
CGGGTTGCGCAGCGTCGCGAGCGGTGGCGAGCCGCTGGGGCCGGAGATGCTCGACTGGGGGCGGCAGGCGTTCGGCCTGACGATCAACGAGTTCTACGGGCAGACCGAGTGCAACATGGTGGCCAGCTCTTGTGCCGCGCTGTTTGCGCCGCGTCCCGGTGCGCTGGGCCGTGCGGTGCCCGGGCATGCGGTGGCTGTGATCGACGCCGAGGGGCGCGAGACGGCGGGCGAGGGCGACATCGCGATCGCGCGAGGATCCGCCTCCATGATGCTGGAATATATCAACAAACCGAGTGAGACGACAGAAAAGTTCCGGGGCGACTGGATGCTGACCGGAGATCGGGGCGTGGTCGTCGATGGGTATATCCGGTTCGTTGGCCGCGAGGATGACGTCATCACTTCGGCGGGCTATCGAATCGGGCCTGCGGAGATCGAGGATTGTCTGCTCACGCATCCGGCGGTGGCAACTGCCGGCGTGGTGGGCAAGCCCGACCCGCTGCGCACCGAGATCGTCAAGGCCTACGTGGTGTTGCGCCCCGCCGCCGAGGTTGGCGCCGAGGAACTTCAGGCATGGGTTAAGGAGCGGCTTTCAAGACATTCTTACCCAAGGGAAATATCTTTTATTGATGCGTTGCCGATGACCGTCACGGGCAAGGTGATTCGCAAGGAGCTGAAGGCGCGTGCGGCGCGGGAGGCGGGGCAATGAGGGTGCACCACGAAAGAGGGGCCGGCGCGATGGCCGACCCCGTCATTCCGATCCTGTGCGGGAGGGGATCAGAATTTCATCACATAGGCCGCGTTGATCACCCAAGGGTCGATCTTGACGGTGCCGATGGGCGCGCCGCCCACCTTCACGTCGGTCTCGATGTCGATGTAGCGCACGTCGAAGCGGAACGCCGATTTCTCGTTGATCGCCACGTCCACACCCGCGTGCAGCGCAAGGCCCCAGGAATCGTCGAGGCTGACCGGCACGCCCGCGAGCGCGCCCTTGCCCGTGTCGTCGAAGAAGTAGGTGTAGTTGATGCCAGCGCCGACAAAGGGAGTGACGCCGCTCTTGTTGGTGAAGTGGTATTGCAGCGACAGGGTGGGCGGCAGGTGCTTGGTCTCGGCCACCTTGCCGGCACCCGCGAGGTTGATGTCGTGCTGGAACGGCCACGACGCGAGCAGTTCGACACCGATATTGTCGGCGACAAAATATTCCACCGTGAGCGTCGGGCGCAGGTTGCCATCGACATCAATGCTGCCAGCCGCGGTGGTGGAACTGCGCGTGGGCTCGACCCAGCCGAGGCCGAGGCCGAGGGTGAAATCGCCCTGCGATTGCGCGAGCGCCGGGGCGGCGGGCGCGCTCATGAGGGCGGCGAGGGTGAGGGCGGTGATCTTTTTCATGGTCTGTCCACTCTTGTTTTGACGCCGCTCGGTATGGACCGGCCGCGGCCCGGTCACATTGACGTGAATCAAATTCGCCCCGTCCTGCCGCACTGCGGCATAATTGCAACACGCGACCTGACACAGGAGGTGCAGCCATGCGTCTGACATCATCGGCGCTGCCGTCATCCGAGGCGTTCCGGGCCAACCGTGACGCCCATCTCGAGGCGCTGCGCGAGGTCGAAGAGGCCGCCGTGGCCGCGGCCGAGGGGGGCGGCCAGGCGGCGCGCGAGCGGCACAAGGCGCGCGGCAAGATGTCCCCCCGCGCGCGGGTCGCGGGTCTGCTCGATCCCGGCAGCCCGTTCCTGGAGGTCGGGGCCACCGCGGCGCACGGTCTTTATGACGGGGTCGCGCCCTGCGCGGGCGTGATTGCCGGGGTGGGCCGCGTGCAGGGGCGTGACTGCATGATCGTGTGCAACGACGCCACGGTGAAGGGCGGCACCTATTACCCGATGACGGTCAAGAAACACCTGCGCGCGCAGGAGATCGCCGAGGAATGTCACCTGCCATGCATCTACCTGGTCGATTCGGGTGGCGCGAACCTGCCCAACCAGGACGAGGTGTTCCCCGACCGCGACCATTTCGGGCGCATCTTCTACAACCAGGCGCAGATGAGCGCCAAGGGGATCGCGCAGATCGCCGTGGTGATGGGAAGCTGCACCGCCGGAGGGGCCTATGTGCCCGCGATGTCCGATGTCACGATCATCGTGCGCGATCAGGGCACGATCTTTCTGGCCGGTCCGCCCCTGGTCAAGGCGGCGACAGGCGAGGTCGTGACAGCCGAGGACCTGGGCGGTGGTGACGTACACACGCGGCTGTCGGGTGTGGCGGATTACCTGGCCGAGGACGACGCGCACGCGCTGGCGCTGGCGCGGCGCGCCGTGGGCAATCTGGGCGGTGGGCTGGCCCCCGTCCGGGGGTGGCAGACGCCCGAGGAGCCCGCCTACGATCCAGAGGAAATCCTCGGCGTGGTGCCGGCCGATTTGCGCACGCCCTACGATATCCGCGAGGTCATCGCGCGGCTGGTCGACGGCTCGTATTTCGACGAGTTCAAGGCCCGCTTTGGCGAGACGCTGGTTTGCGGCTTTGCCCATGTGAAGGGATGCCCGGTGGGGATCGTCGCCAACAATGGCGTGCTGTTCTCCGAATCGGCCTCCAAGGGCGCGCATTTCGTCGAACTGTGCAGCCAGCGGCGCACGCCCCTGGTGTTCCTGCAGAATATCACCGGCTTCATGGTCGGGCGCAAATACGAGAACGAGGGCATCGCCCGGCACGGGGCCAAGATGGTGACGGCGGTGGCGACAACCTCTGTGCCGAAGATCACCATGCTGGTGGGGGGCTCTTTCGGCGCGGGCAATTACGGCATGGCGGGGCGGGCCTATCAGCCGCGCTTCCTGTGGACCTGGCCCAATTCCCGCATCTCGGTAATGGGCGGCGCTCAGGCGGCGGGGGTTCTGGCCACGGTCAAGCGCGACGCGATGGAAAAGCGCGGCGAGCATTGGTCGGCGGAGGACGAAGAGGCGTTCAAGCGCCCGACGGTGGAGATGTTCGAGCGGCAGGCGCACCCGCTCTATGCCTCGGCGCGGCTGTGGGATGACGGGATCATCGACCCGCGCAAGAGCCGGGATGTGCTCGGGCTATCCCTGCGCGCGGCGCTGAATGCCCCGGTGGAGGAGACGCGCTTCGGCGTGTTCCGGATGTGAGGGTGGTGATGTCGGAATCTGGATATTTTTGGCAAGATGAAGCAAGGGGCGCGGGCCATGTTTGAACGTATCCTGATCGCCAACCGGGGCGAGATCGCATGCCGGGTGACGCGCACGGCACAGGCGATGGGCGTCGAGGTGGTGGCGGTCTATTCCGATGCCGACCGCGCCGCCGCGCATGTGGCGATGGCGGACCGGGCGGTGCATATCGGCGGGTCGGCGCCTGCCGACAGCTATCTCAAGGGCGATGCGATCATCGCGGCAGCGCTGGAGACGGGGGCCGAGGCGATCCATCCCGGATATGGCTTCCTGAGCGAGAACCCCGATTTCGTCGAGGGGGTGGAGGCGGCGGGGCTGACCTTCATCGGCCCATCGGCGCAGGCAATCCGGGCGATGGGGCTCAAGGACGCCGCCAAGACCCTGATGGAGGAGGCGGGCGTGCCGGTGGTGCCGGGCTATCACGGCAGCAATCAGGACCCCGAGCGTCTGGCGGGGGCGGCCGAGGCCATCGGCTACCCGGTGCTCATCAAGGCCGTCGCGGGCGGCGGCGGCAAGGGGATGCGGCTGGTGGAGCGCGCCGGGGATTTCACCGATGCGCTGGACAGCGCGCGGGGCGAGGCACGCACCGCCTTTGGCAACGCCGACGTTCTGATCGAGAAGTTCGTGGAAAAGCCGCGCCATATCGAGGTGCAGGTGTTCGGCGACGGCAGACGCGCGGTGCATCTTTTCGAGCGCGACTGCTCGCTTCAGCGGCGCCATCAAAAGGTGATCGAGGAGGCCCCCGCGCCGGGCATGACACCCGAGATGCGCGCGGCGATGGGGCAGGCCGCCGTGCGCGCCGCCGAGGCCATCGGCTACACGGGGGCGGGCACCGTGGAGTTCATCGTCGATGGCTCGGACGGGCTGCGCCCCGACGGGTTCTGGTTCATGGAGATGAACACGCGCCTGCAGGTCGAGCATCCGGTAACCGAGGCGATCACCGGTGTGGACCTCGTCGAATGGCAGTTGCGCGTGGCGGCGGGCGAGGGGCTGCCCGCGCGACAGGAGGATCTGACGATCACCGGCCATGCCTTCGAGGCGCGGCTCTATGCCGAGGATGTGCCAAAGGGGTTCCTGCCCGCGACGGGGCGGCTGACGCACCTCGCGTTTCCGGACGGGGCCCGCGCCGATAGCGGCGTGCGGGCGGGCGACGAGATCAGCCCGTTCTACGACCCGATGATCGCCAAGCTGGTCGCCCACGGCCCGAGCCGCGCGGTCGCGCTGCGTCGGATGGCGCGCGCGCTGGAGCGCACCGAGGTGGCAGGCACGGTGACCAACCTTGCCTTTCTCGGCGCGCTCGCGCGGCATGCGGGGTTCGCGGCGGGAGACGTGGATACCGGGCTGATCGCACGGGATATCGACGCGCTGGTCGTGCCGCCCGCACCGGGCCCGCGCGAGATCGCGCTGGCGGCGGTGGCGGGGCTGGGCCTCATGCACGAGGCGCCACCGGAGGCCGGGTTCGCCCTGTGGCAGCCGCTGGAACGCACGGTAACGCTACTCCACGCGGGCGAGGAAATCGTGCTGCGCCTCGCGACGCTGTCGGCGGAGGCCCATGACGTGACGGTGGGCGGAGTCTGCGTTGCGGTGCGGCGCGTGGAGGGGCAATGGCAGCTTGAAGGTTCGTTCGCGCCGCAGGCGGCCGTGGACGGCGCGCGGATCACCGTCTTTGCGCAGTACGGGCTGCGCTTCGAATTGGTCGATCCGCTGGCGCGCGAGGGCGCGGCGGGGGGCGATGCCGCGCTCGTCGAGGCGCCGATGCCGGGGCTGGTGAAGGCGGTGCTGGCGCGGGCCGGGCAGACCGTCAACAAAGGCGACCGGCTGGCGGTGCTGGAGGCGATGAAGATGGAGCACAGCCTGCTGGCTGCGCGCGATGGCGTGGTGGGCGAGGTCCTGGTGGCCGCGGGCGACCAGGTGTCGGCGGGCGCGGCGCTGATCCGGCTGGAGGAAGAGGCATGATCCGCCTGCACCATGTGCCGCTGGCGCGCTCGCTGCGGGTGATGTGGCTGCTGGAGGAGCTGGGGCTCGGCTACGAAGTGGCGTATTACTCGATCCGCGACGGCTCGTTGCGCGCGCCCGACTTCCTCGCGCTGTCGCCCGCCGGGCGGGTGCCGGTGCTGGAGCATCATGGTGCGGTCTGGGTCGAGAGCGGGGCCATCGTGCAGATGCTGTGCGAGACCTACAGCGAGGCAGGGCTGATGCCACCGCCGGGACATGCCGAGCGCGCGCGGTTTCTGGAGGTGCTGAGCCTGTCCGAGACGGTGGGATGCCTGTTGGAGAATCTCAACCTCAATCAGGTGTTCCTGCGCCCACCCGCGCGCCCCTCGGCCACGGTGGTGAAGCTGCTCAATGCCCGGCTGCGGGCGGCCCTGGCAGCGATGGAGGCGCGGATGGAGGGCGATCACCTGTTGCCCTCGGGTTTCTCGGCGGCGGATATCATGTTCGCCTACGGGTTCGAGCTGGCGCGCTATTACGTCGATCTGGACCAATACCCGCGCCTGATGGCCTATTGGGATGGCTTGCGCGCGCGCCCCGCCTATCAGAGGGCTAAGGCGCGGGACGGCGAGCAGGACATCTACGCGCAGGAGTTCTATCCCGTGCCGGAGGAGGGGTGATGGCCGAGAGTGTTGAAATCTTCGAAGTCGGTCCGCGCGACGGGCTGCAGAACGAGGCCGCCCGGATCGCCACGCGCGACAAGATCGCGCTGGTGGATTGCCTGAGCGAGGCGGGCTTTGCCCGGATCGAGGTGGCGAGTTTCGTCAGCCCCAAATGGGTGCCGCAGATGGCCGATTCCGGCGAGGTGCTGCGCGGCATCCGGCGGGCACCGGGGGTGCGCTATGCCGCGCTCACACCCAATATGCGGGGGCTCTCGGATGCGCTCGAGGCGGGGGCCGACGAGGTGGCGATCTTCGGCTCGGCATCCGAGGGGTTCTCGAAGGCCAATATCAACGCCACCATCGAGGAAAGCCTCGCACGCTTTGCCCCCGTCACCGAGGCGGCGGGGGCCGAGGGGCTGCGCGTGCGCGGTTATGTCTCCTGCGTGGTGGAATGCCCCTATGACGGGCCGGTTGACCCCGCGCAGGTGGCGCAGGTGGCAGAGAGCCTGTGGCAGATGGGCTGCTATGAGATCAGCCTCGGCGACACCATCGGGCGGGGCACGCCCGAGGCGGTGGACGCGATGCTCGCGGCGGTGATGGACGTGGTGCCGGTGGATCGGCTCGCCGGGCATTTCCACGACACCTCGGGCCGCGCGCTCGACAATATCGAGGCGGCGCTGGCGCGCGGGGTGCGGGTGTTCGACGCCGCCGTCGGGGGCCTGGGTGGCTGTCCCTATGCGCCCGGTGCGGCGGGCAACGTGGCCACAGAGGCGGTGCAGGAGCGGCTGGCGGCCCTGGGTTACCAGACCGGGCTCGACCGCGAGGTGCTGGTGCGCGCCGCCGCGATGGCGCGGGCGCTGCGGGGCGAGGGGCAAAAATCTTGAAAAGATTTCTCCCAAATTCCTTTTGAAGAGATTTGGCGCAAGAAGGAGAGGGCATGACCGAGACCATCACCATCGATGCTGACACGCGCGGCGTGGCCACGCTCTGGCTCGACCGGGCCGAGAAGCACAACGCCATGTCGGCGCAGATGATCGCCGAGTTGCACAGGGCGGCGCGGGACCTCGGCGCCGATGACGGCGTGCGGGCCGTGGTGCTGGCAGCAAGGGGCCGCACGTTCTGCGCCGGTGGCGATTTGGGCTGGATGCGGGCACAGTTCGACTCCGAGCCGGAGCCCCGGTCGAAAGAGGCCGCGAAGCTGGCGCACATGCTTCAGGCGCTCAATACCCTGCCCAAGCCCCTGATCGGGCGGGTGCATGGCAATGCCTTTGGCGGTGGTATCGGGCTGATGAGCGTGTGCGACGTGGTGATCGGGGTAGAGGGCGCGCAGTTCGCGCTTACCGAGACGCGGCTGGGGCTTATCCCGGCCACCATTGGGCCATACGTGGCCGCGCGCATGGGCGAGGCAAAGGCCCGGCGCGTTTTCATGTCGGGCCGCCGGTTCGACGCGGACGAGGCGGTGGCGCTCGGCCTCTTGGCGCGGGCGGTGTCCGAGAGTGACCTCGATGCGGCCGTCGAGCAAGAGGTCGCGCCCTACCTCTCCTGCGCGCCGGGGGCCGTGGCGCGGGCCAAGGCGCTGCTGCGCGGCTTCGGGCCGCGCATCAACGACGCGGTGATCGAGGGCACCATCGCGGCCCTGGCCGAGACGTGGGCCGGGGACGAGGCCCCCGAGGGCATCGCCGCCTTTTTCGAGCGCCGCACACCGGGCTGGCAGCAGGAGTGAGTCGCGGCCCTTGCCGCGGCGCGGCAAGGCGCGGTCCGGTTTTCGGACCAATTGCGGCACAAAGCCGCATACCATCGCATACAAACCCCAAGATTCCACCTCCCCGGGCTTGCAAACCGGCGCGGCTTCGGTTGACCGGGCAGAGGGGCACGTTTAAACCCGGAGCATATGCAGCCAACTTGATGCGCGCGGGGCCGCGCATGAAAGGAGCCATCCCGTGGAAGAGATGCTGAGGGAATATCTCCCGATCCTGGTCCTTCTCGCGGTCGCCATCGGCCTGGGGCTCGTCCTGATCCTCGCCGCCGTGGTGCTCGCCGTACGCCATCCCGATCCCGAGAAGGTGAGCGCCTATGAATGCGGTTTCAACGCCTTTGACGATGCGCGGATGAAGTTCGACGTACGGTTCTATCTCGTGTCGATCCTGTTCATCATATTTGACCTTGAGATTGCCATGCTATTTCCTTGGGCAGTCGCGTTTCAGGACCTCAGCATGGCGGCCTTCTGGTCGATGATGGTGTTCCTGGCGGTCCTGACCGCAGGCTTTGCCTATGAATGGCGCAAAGGAGCGATGGAATGGCAGTAAAAGATCGTGACGACGCGCTCGTGACAGAGACCCAGGGGCTGGGCGAACAGAGCCCCCGGATCAAATCCGGGCCGTCGAGCCTCGCACCGGCCGAAGCGTATGATGCCGGCAAGGAGCTCGACCCTGCCTCGCAGGCGCTCAATGCCGAATTGCAGGACAAGGGATTCCTCGTCACCTCGACCGAGGATATCATCAACTGGGCGCGTACCGGCAGCCTGCACTGGATGACCTTTGGTCTGGCCTGCTGCGCGGTGGAGATGATGCACTCCTCCATGCCGCGCTATGACCTCGAGCGCTACGGCACCGCGCCGCGCGCCAGCCCGCGGCAGTCCGATCTCATGATCGTGGCCGGGACGCTGACCAACAAGATGGCGCCCGCGCTGCGCAAGGTCTATGACCAGATGCCCGAGCCGCGCTATGTCATCTCGATGGGATCGTGTGCCAATGGCGGCGGCTACTACCACTACAGCTACAGCGTCGTGCGCGGCTGTGACCGGATCGTGCCGGTGGATATCTACGTGCCCGGCTGCCCGCCCACGGCAGAGGCGCTGGTCTACGGGATCATGCAGTTGCAGCGCAAAATCCGCCGGACGGGGACGATCGTGAGATGAGCAAGCAACTCAAGGAACTGGGCGAGTATATCGAGACCAAGCGCGCCGATTGCGTGCTGGGCTGGCAGATCGCGCATGGCGAGATCACCGTCGATGTGGCCCCCTCGAACATCGCCGGGCTGGCGGAGTTTCTTAAGACCGATCAGAACTGCGCCTTTTCCACGCTGGTGGACATCACCGCCGTGGACTGGCCCGAGCGGCCCAAGCGGTTCGACGTGGTCTATCACCTGCTCAGCATGTACCAGAACCACCGCATCCGCCTGCGCGTGGCGGTCCGCGAAGAGGACATGATCCGCTCGCTCTGCGGGGTCTATCCGGCGGCCAACTGGTTCGAGCGCGAGGTGTTCGACATGTTTGGCATCATCTTTACCGGCCACCCCGACCTGCGCCGCATCCTTACCGACTACGGCTTTCGCGGCTACCCGTTGCGCAAGGATTTCCCGACCACGGGCTATACCGAGGTGCGCTATGACGAGGTGCAAAAGCGCGTCGTCTACGAGCCGGTCAGACTGGTGCAGGAATACCGGCAATTCGATTTCATGTCGCCCTGGGAGGGCGCCGACTACATCCTTCCCGGCGACGAGAAGGAGGATGCGTCATGATGGGCGGAGGCTATGGAATGGGTGGCGGCGGTTTGATCTTCATGCTGATCTTCGCGGTGCTCGTCGTGGTGCCCTTCTGGCGGCTGCTGCCGAAATTCGGCATCCCCAACTGGGTGTCGGTGGCGGCGATCATCCCGCTGGGGGCGCTGATCCTGCTGTGGGTGATGGCATTCCGCGACAAGCTTGACGGAGGGCGCAAGTAATGGACGGCTCCAAAGGCTTCGAAGACGCCCTCACGGGCGAGCAGAAGATCCGCAACTTCAACATCAACTTCGGCCCGCAACACCCTGCTGCGCATGGCGTTCTGCGGCTTGTGCTAGAGCTTGACGGCGAGCTGGTCGAGCGTTGCGACCCGCATATCGGCCTGCTACATCGCGGCACTGAAAAGCTGATGGAGAGCCGCACCTACCTCCAGAACCTGCCCTATTTCGACCGGCTCGACTATGTCGCGCCGATGAACCAGGAACATGCCTGGTGTCTCGCCATCGAACGTCTCACCGGCGTCGAGGTGCCGCGCCGCGCGAGCCTCATTCGCGTGCTCTATTCTGAGATCGGGCGCATCCTAAACCACCTCCTGAACGTCACCACACAGGCGATGGACGTGGGCGCGCTCACCCCGCCGCTCTGGGGCTTCGAAGAGCGCGAAAAGCTGATGATCTTCTACGAGCGGGCCTGTGGCGCGCGGCTGCACGCGGCCTATTTCCGCCCCGGCGGTGTCCACCAGGACCTGCCGCCGGAATTGCTCGACGATATCGAGACCTGGGCCAACGAGTTCCCCAAGGTGATCGACGATATCGACGGCCTGCTCACCGAGAACCGCATCTTCAAGCAGCGCAACGTCGATATCGGCGTCGTCAGCCAGCAGGAGGCGCTCGACTGGGGTTTTTCCGGCGTGATGGTGCGCGGCAGCGGCATGGCGTGGGATCTGCGCCGCGCGCAGCCCTACGAATGCTATGACGAGTTCGACTTCCTCGTGCCGGTGGGCAAGAACGGCGATTGCTTCGACCGCTACCTCGTGCGGATGGAAGAGATGCGCCAGAGCCTGCGGATCATACACCAGTCCATCGAGAAGCTTCGCGCCCCCGAAGGGCAGGGTGACATCCTCGCCCGGGGCAAGGTGACCCCGCCCAAGCGCGGCGAGATGAAGCGCTCGATGGAGGCGCTGATCCATCACTTCAAGCTCTATACCGAAGGATTCCACGTGCCCGAAGGCGAGGTTTATGCCGCGGTCGAGGCGCCCAAGGGCGAATTTGGCGTCTACCTCGTGGCCGACGGCACCAACCGGCCCTATCGGGCAAAGCTGCGCGCACCGGGCTTTCTGCACCTGCAGGCGATGGACCATGTCGCCAAGGGGCACCAGCTGGCCGACGTGGCGGCATTGATCGGCACGCTGGACATCGTGTTCGGGGAGGTCGACAGGTGATCGAGCTGGGCCGTCTGAGCGCGGGGCTGGCCGGGGTCGGGGGAGTCTCGCTCGCGGTACTTGGCCTTTCCGTCCTGCGCGATCCGGCCTCGGGTTTGCGGCTGGCCGGTCACCGCGCCGAAAACCTGCCGCAGGTCATGGCCAATCGCTACCTCGCTCTTGCCGTGCTGGCGGTTCTGGCAATGCTGCATGGCGACGCGGGCGTGATTGCCGCGCTGTTCGGGGTGCTGGGCCTGATGGGCCTGCACGACGCCACGATCTATGCCCGCGCCGGGCATGGCTGGGGCCGCCACGCGGCGGCCGGTTGCGCGGCGTTTGCCGTGGCGGGGCTTGCGTGGCTCGCCCGGGCCGGGGGGATATGAGGGTGCTGCGCCCCGCGATCCCGCTCTGCGCGCTCGGCGTGCTTGTGGCCTGCGCCGCGCCGCCGCCGGGCACCACGCAGGAGGATGCGGCGCGTTTTGACGCCTCGGCCGGGAGCCTTGGCTGCACCCTGCGCGACGAGGGCGATTACCTGGCCATGGAGATCCAGACCGGGCTGGCGCGCCAGCAGCTTCTGGACCTCGCGGCCTATCGACTGTCCACCGGGGGCGCCGAGCGGCTGCCCGACGGGGGCGTGAAACTGACCACAGGAGCCTGTGCCTGAGATGCTACGCCGTCTTTACCATGAGCAGCCCGAGAGCTTTGCCTTCACCCCGGCCAATCAGGCTTGGGCCGAGGCGCAGATCACCAAGTATCCCTCAGGGCGACAGGCGAGCGCGATCATCCCGCTGCTGTGGCGCGCACAAGAGCAGGAGGGTTGGCTGAGCCGTCCGGCGATCGAGCACATTGCCGCAATGCTGGACATGGCCTATATCCGCGCGCTCGAGGTGGCGACCTTCTACTTCATGTTCCACCTGCATCCCGTCGGTGCGGTCGCGCATTTCCAGATTTGCGGCACCACGCCCTGCATGCTGTGCGGCTCCGAAGACCTTATCGCCGTGTGCCGCGACAAGATCGCCCCGGAGCCGTTCCAGCTCTCGGAGGATGGCAAATTCTCGTGGGAAGAGGTCGAATGCCTGGGCGCGTGTTCCAACGCGCCGATGGCGCAGGTCGGCAAGGATTACTACGAGGATCTCACGCCCGAGGGCTTTGCCGGGCTGATCGACGCCATGTCGGCGGGCGAGGTGCCGCTGCCGGGCCCGCAGAACGGGCGCTATGCGAGCGAGCCGGCATCCGGCCTCACCAGCCTCAAGGAATTTGAGAGCGGACGCGCGCAATTCAATGCCAGCGTCCAGCTTGCCGCCGATCAACGCGACACGATCAAACGCATCGACGGCAGCGAGGTGCCGCTCACCGCGCCGTGGCACGACCTCGGGGCCAATCACGCGCCGGCGCCGTCGTCGGTGGCGCTCAACGAGGAACCGGTGAAGATCACCGCGAAGGGGGCAACGCCCAAGGCCGCCGCGCCCAAGCCGGAGCTAAAGGCCGCCGCCCCCAAGCCCGCAGAGCCCGCGCCAGCGAAAACCGAGACCGCGCCCGAGGCGGGCACACGCCCCGAGGCGCTCGATGCCCCGCGCGACGGCAAGGCCGACGATCTCAAGAAGATCAAGGGCGTGGGGCCCAAGCTGGAAACGCTGTGCAACGAGATGGGCTTCTACCATTTCGACCAGATCGCGAACTGGACCGAGGCCGAGGTCGCCTGGGTCGATGACAATCTCAAGGGGTTCAAGGGCCGCGTGAGCCGCGACGCTTGGGTCGAGCAGGCCAAATTGCTGGCCGAGGGCAAGGAGACGGAGTTCTCCACCCGGGTCAAGAAGGGCGAGGTCTACTGACCGCGTCTTAATTGATAACCAACGGGGGAAACGCACATGTCCGATACGTCCAAACTGAGCACTTGCCAGATCGTCTGCTGGGGTCTTTCGGGCCTCGTCGGCCTCATTGTTCTGTGGGCGGCGACCGGCGCGGTCGGCTTCCTCGCGGCGCTGCTTCTGGCGATCGCCTTGGCGGCGTTGCTGGGGCTGGCCTCCACGCGGCTGGTCTGCACCGGCGACAAGGCGTCCGTTGCCGAGGCGGACGCGGCCCCCACACCCGAACCGGCCCCCAGACCCGAACCCGCCCCCGCCCCCGAACCGGCCCCCGCCGCCGAACCGACGGCGAGCGCGGCCACGGCCGAGCCGCCGGCGCAGCCCGAGGCCCCCGCCACGGCGGTGCGCTCGGGTACGACGCTCTCGGGCGAAGAGGAACTGGCGTCGCGCAAGGGCGAATGGCGCTACGAGGGTGGAGCCGCGGCACAGTCCGATGCCGCCCGCCCCGAGGCGCTCGACGCACCGCGCGATGGCAAGGCCGATGATCTCAAGAAGATCAAGGGCGTGGGGCCCAAGCTGGAAAAGGTCTGCAACGAGCTGGGTTTCTACCATTTCGACCAGATCGCGAACTGGACCGAGGCCGAGGTCGCCTGGGTCGATGACAATCTCAAGGGGTTCAAGGGCCGCGTGAGCCGCGATAACTGGGTGGAACAGGCGAAAACCCTTGCCGCGGGGGGCGAGACCGAGTTCTCGACCCGGGTGGGCAAGGGCGATGTTTACTGAGCATGAGGAAAGATGCCGCAGCAGGATGCAGAAATCGCGCGCAAGGGGCGGCTGGCCGCGCTGGTGATCGCGGGCACGGGGATCTTCTGGATCCTCGCCACGCTCATCGGCGGCGGGTTGGGGCTCGACCAACGGGTGCGCGCGCTGTTCGACCTGATGGCGCTGGGCGGCTTCGTCTTCGCGCTCGTGCTCATCTATCAACTCTGGCGGATGCGTCAGGGCAACCGGAGGTAACGGGATGCTGAAAGACGAAGACCGTATCTTTACCAATCTCTACGGGATGCACGATCGCAGCCTCAAGGGCGCGATGGCCCGTGGCCATTGGGATGGAACGGCAAAAATCCTTCAGAACGGACGGCAATGGATCGTCGATCAGATGAAGGCGAGCGGGCTGCGCGGGCGCGGCGGCGCGGGCTTTCCAACCGGGCTCAAGTGGTCCTTCATGCCCAAGGAAAGCGACGGGCGCCCGGCCTATCTGGTGGTCAATGCCGACGAATCCGAGCCCGGCACCTGCAAGGACCGCGAGATCATGCGCCATGATCCGCACACGCTGATCGAGGGCTGCCTGATCGCGAGCTTCGCGATGAACGCCCATGCCTGCTATATCTACATCCGCGGTGAATATATCCGCGAGCGCGAGGCGCTTCAGGTCGCCATCGACGAGGCCTACGAGGCCGGGCTCATCGGTCGTAACGCGTGTAAATCAGGCTGGGATTTCGACCTCTACCTGCATCATGGCGCGGGCGCCTATATCTGCGGCGAGGAAACGGCGCTGCTGGAATCTCTGGAGGGCAAGAAGGGGATGCCCCGGATGAAGCCGCCCTTTCCGGCGATGGCCGGGGTCTATGGCTGCCCAACCACCGTCAACAACGTCGAATCCATCGCCGTCGCGCCCACCATCCTGCGGCGCGGCCCGGAATGGTTCGCGGGCTTCGGGCGGGCCAACAATGCCGGCACCAAGATTTTTGCGATCTCGGGGCATGTGAACCACCCCTGCGTCGTCGAGGAGGAGATGTCGATTTCCTTCGAGGAACTGATCGACCGCCATTGCGGCGGTATCCGCGGCGGCTGGGACAACCTCAAGGCGGTGATCCCCGGCGGCTCGTCGGTGCCGTGCGTGCGCGGCGAGCACATGCGCGATGCGATCATGGATTTCGACCACCTGCAGAAAGAGCTGAAATCCGGCCTCGGCACGGCGGCAGTGATCGTGATGGACCAGTCCACCGACATCATCAAGGCGATCTGGCGGCTGGCGAAGTTCTACAAGCACGAAAGCTGCGGGCAATGCACGCCGTGCCGCGAGGGCACCGGCTGGATGATGCGGGTGATGGACCGGCTGGTGCGCGGCGAGGCGGGTGTCGAAGAGATCGACATGCTGTTCGAGGTGTCCAAGCAGGTCGAGGGTCACACGATCTGTGCGCTGGGCGATGCTGCGGCTTGGCCCATCCAGGGCCTTATCCGCAACTTCCGCGACGAAATCGAGGATCGCATCCGCGCCCGCGAGCGTGGTCGCACATCGGCGGTGGCGGCGGAATGAGGCACGCGGGCAAATACCGGCTTGGGGCCGTGGCGCTGCTTGCGCTTGCTCTCGTGGCAGGGTGTACCGAGCGCAAGGAGCGTGTGCTCTTCGATGGCAATTACTACCCTGGCAAGGCACGTGGCGAGCGGGAAGATCGCCGCGATTTCACCGCCACGGTGCGCCGCGCCGGGCGCGGCATCGAGGGCGCGCAAAAGGCCGCGGTTCATGAGGCGACGCGCTATTGTATCGAGAATTTCGGCACGTCCGAGATCGTCTGGTCCGGTGTAGCCGAGGGGCAGGAGGGGCCGGTCTATGCCCGCTCCGGGGATCGTCTGTCGGTATCGGGGCGCTGTATCATATGGAAGTAATCCGTTGCATACCCGCGGCCCCGCGCGCCTGTTATTGCATGACCGGCCGCCGCGCACCCATCTGTGGGGCATACGGGCGGGCCTTCACGGTCCGTGCCCGCCGGACAGGCGAAAGGAGACAGGCCATGCGCATGACAGGTACGGGACTGGCCGCGCTCGCGGTGGCGGCAATGGTGCCCGCGGCGAGCGCGGCGTCGCTGGCGCAGGAGACGGACATCAACGATGCGCTGTTCGAGATCGCGGTCGCCAACGAGATCCGCAAGGAATGCGACAGCATCAGCCCGCGCATCTTTACCGCGATCGGGCGGATGAACGCGCTCAAGGCCGAGGCACGGCGGCGCGGCTATTCGAACGCCGAGATCGACGCCTACGTGAACGACAAGGCCGAGAAGCAAAAGATGCGCGCGCGGCGCAACGAATATATCCGGGCGCAGGGCGCGGTCCCCGATGACGGGCCGAGCCTGTGCGCGCTGGGCGAGAGCGAAATCTCGAAGCAGAGCCGGATCGGCGCGCTTCTGGTAGCAAGGTAAGGACTGATGGCTGACCTACGCAAGATCATCATCGACGGGCAGGAAGTCGAGGTCGAGGGCGCGATGACCCTCATCCAGGCTTGCGAGCAGGTGGGGGTGGAAATTCCGCGCTTCTGCTACCACGAGCGGCTGTCGATCGCCGGCAACTGCCGGATGTGCCTCGTCGAGGTACAGCCCGGCCCACCGAAACCGGCCGCAAGCTGCGCGATGCAGGTCAAGGACATGCGCCCCTTCCCCGATGGCAGCCCGCCGCAGGTCTTGACCAAATCGCCGATGGTGAAAAAGGCGCGCGAGGGGGTGATGGAGTTCCTGCTCATCAACCATCCGCTCGATTGCCCGATCTGCGATCAGGGCGGCGAATGCGATCTTCAGGATCAGGCAGTGGCCTATGGAGTCGATTTCTCGCGCTTCCGCGAGCCCAAGCGCGCCACCGAGGATCTCGACCTCGGTCCGCTGGTCGAGACGCACATGACGCGCTGCATCTCCTGCACCCGCTGCGTGCGCTTCACCACCGAGGTGGCGGGCCTGCATGTCATGGGCCAGACGGGTCGCGGTGAGGATGCGGAGATCACGGCCTACCTGGGCGAGACGCTGGACAGCAACCTTCAGGGCAACATCATCGACCTGTGCCCGGTGGGCGCGCTGGTGTCCAAGCCCTATGCCTTTACCGCGCGGCCGTGGGAGCTGACCAAGACCGAGACCATCGACGTGATGGACGCGCTGTGCAGTAGTATCCGCGTCGATACCAAGGGCCGCGAAGTCATGCGCATCCTGCCGCGCAACCACGACGGCGTGAACGAGGAATGGATTTCCGACAAGACGCGCTTCGTCTGGGACGGGCTGCGCCGTCAGCGGCTCGACAAGCCCTACATCCGCGAGGATGGTCGACTGCGTCCCGCCACCTGGCCCGAGGCGCTGGGCGCGGCCGCCAAGGCGATCAAGGGGGCGTCGAAGCTCACCGGCCTGGTGGGCGATCTGGCCCCGGTCGAGGCCGCGTTCTCGCTCAAGTCGCTGGTCGAGGGGCGCGGCGGCGTGGTCGAGTGCCGCACCGACGACGCGCAACTGCCCGCCGGAAACCGCTCCGGCTATGCCGGCACCGCGCGGATCGAGGAAATCGACACGGCGAAGCACATCACCCTCATCGGCACGGACCCCTGCACAGAGGCGCCGGTTCTGGGCGCGCGTATCCGCAAGGCGTGGCTCGCCGGGGCCGAGGTGATCCATGTCGGCCAACCGGCAGACCTGACCTTCGAGGCCACGCAGATGGGCGCGCGCAACAAGTTCCTCGCGCGGCTCGTCAAGGACGCGACCCCGACCGAGGGCGCGCTGGTCATCGTCGGACAGGGCGCGCTGCGCGGGCCGGGCGGCGCGGCGGCGCTCAGCCATGCCATGCAACTGGCCGAGACGCAGGGCGCGGGCCTGCTGGTGCTGCATACGGCGGCGGGCCGGGTCGGCGCGATGGACGTGGATGCCACCTGCGAGGGCGGGATCGACGCGGCGCTCGACGGCGCCGACGTGGTCTACAACCTCGGTGCCGACGAGATCGACATTCCCGCCGGGGCCTTTGCCATCTACCAGGGCAGCCACGGTGACCGCGGCGCGCACCGCGCCGACGTGATCCTGCCGGCGGCGGCCTGGACCGAGGAGCAGGGCCTCTTCGTCAACACCGAAGGCCGCCCGCAGCTTGCCCTGCGCTCCGGCCACCCGCCGGGCGATGCCAAGGAGAACTGGGCGATCCTGCGCGCGCTCTCGGGCGAGCTGGACAGCACCCTGCCGTGGGACAGCCTCGCGCAGCTTCGTCAGGCGCTGGTGGCAGAGGTGCCGCACCTTTCGCGCATCGACCAGGTGCCGGAAAACGACTGGCAGCCGGTTCCTGCCGCCGAACTCGGGGCAGGGCAACTGGAGGCCGCGATCGCGGATTTCTACCTGACCAACCCGATCGCGCGCGCCAGCGAACTGATGGCGGAGTTGAGCGCCAATGCCAAGGCGCGCCGCGAGCGACCGGTGGCGGCGGAGTGAGAATGGCGGCGGTGCTCATATCCGCGCTGGCCCTGTCGGGCTGTGCCGAGGGCGACGCCGAGCCCGTCTTCGCGCCCGTCTATGACGGAATCGAGACGGGGCTTCTGGATGGTGACCTCGTGAATTTCCGGGTCGCCATGCGCGGGGCGCGCGACGAGGCCGATGTCGAGCGCTATGCCGAGTGCGCCGCCGCGCAATACGCGCTCATCCGCGGCTACGGTTTTGCGCGCCATGTGCGTACCCTCGTGACCGAAGAGGGTGGAATCTGGCGCGGCGATGCGATTTACACGATCTCGGCGGCGCTGCCGCGCGGATTGAGGACGATCGACGCCCAAGTGACAGCCGCCAATTGCGCGGAAAACGGAATACCGATGGTGTGAGGACAAGGACCCAATGGCTGAATTCTTGACAACCCCGTTCGGCACCTTCGTGCTGATCCTCGCGCAGTGCCTTGCCGTGGTCGGCTTCGTCATGGTGTCGCTGCTGTTCCTCGTCTACGGCGATCGCAAGATCTGGGCGGCGGTGCAGATGCGGCGGGGGCCCAACGTGGTGGGCGTGTTCGGTCTGCTTCAGACGGTCGCCGACGCGCTCAAATACGTGGTCAAGGAAGTGGTCGTGCCCGCCGGTGCCGACAAGACGGTGTTCATGCTGGCGCCGCTTACCTCCTTCGTGCTGGCGGTACTCGCCTGGGCGGTGATCCCGCTCAACGAGGGCTGGGTGCTGTCCGACATCAACGTGGCGATCCTCTTTGTCTTCGCCGTCTCGTCGTTGGAGGTCTACGGCGTCATCATGGGCGGCTGGGCCTCGAACTCCAAGTATCCGTTCCTCGGCAGCCTGCGTTCGGCGGCGCAGATGATCTCTTACGAGGTGTCGCTCGGGCTCATCATCATCGGCGTCATCATCTCGACTGGCTCGTTGAATTTCGGCGCCATCGTGGCGGCGCAGGATACCGCCTACGGCTTCTTTGGGTGGTACTGGCTGCCGCACCTGCCGATGGTGTTCCTGTTCTTCATCTCCGCGCTGGCCGAAACCAACCGGCCGCCCTTTGATTTGCCCGAGGCCGAATCCGAGCTGGTGGCGGGCTATCAGGTGGAATATTCCGCGACGCCCTTCCTTTTGTTCATGGCCGGTGAATACATCGCCATCTTCCTGATGTGCGCGCTCACTTCGCTCTTGTTCTTCGGTGGCTGGCTGTCGCCGATTCCGGGCCTGCCCGACGGGGTTGTGTGGATGATCGCCAAGATGGCGTTCTTCTTCTTCCTCTTCGCGATGGTCAAGGCGATCACCCCGCGCTACCGCTACGATCAGCTCATGCGCATCGGCTGGAAGGTGTTCCTGCCGCTGTCGCTCGGCTGGGTCGTGATCGTGGCGTTCCTCGCGAAATTCGAAGTGTTCGGCGGGTTCTGGGCCCGCTGGGCGATTGGAGGCTGATCCATGACGCAGATCGACTATAACCGCGCCGCCGGGTACTTCCTGCTCAAGGATTTCTTCGTGGGCTTCAAGCTGGGCTTGAAATACTTCTTCGCGCCCAAGGCGACGCTCAACTACCCGCATGAGAAGGGGCCGCTCTCGCCCCGGTTCCGTGGCGAGCACGCGCTGCGCCGCTACCCTAACGGCGAGGAGCGGTGCATCGCCTGCAAGCTGTGCGAGGCGATCTGCCCCGCGCAGGCGATCACCATCGATGCCGAGCCGCGCGACGACGGCAGCCGCCGCACCACGCGCTATGACATCGACATGACGAAATGCATCTATTGCGGCTTCTGCCAGGAGGCGTGCCCGGTGGATGCCATCGTCGAGGGCCCGAATTTCGAATTCGCCACCGAGACCCGCGAAGAGCTGTTCTACGACAAGGCAAAGCTGCTTGCGAACGGCGACCGCTGGGAGGCCGAAATCGCCCGCAACCTCGAACTGGATGCACCCTACCGATGAGCGATTCCAGCAACCCCTTCGAGATGATGATGCGGCAGGCGCAGGAGATGGCCAAGGCCGTGAATCCCGCGCTCGAGAGCTTTTCGCCCAAGGGGTTCGAGAAGCTGTGGCCGACCATGCCCAAGGAATTCATGGAGATGAGTTTCGGTCGGGGCCTCAGCAAGGAGGGGCTTGACGCCAAGACGCGGCTGCTGCTCACGCTCGCGGGGCTGACCATGCTGGGCGCACAGAGCGACACGCAGATCCGCCTCACCGTGCGCCACGCGCTCGAGGCGGGCGCGACCAAGGAAGAGATCGCCGAGACCATCGCCCAGATGGCGATGTTTGCCGGCGTGCCCTCGATGACCCGGGCGATGGATTTCGCCCGCGAGGTGATGGACGAGGACGACGAGAAAGGATCGGAAAAATGACGATTGCGGCGATGTCCTTTTATCTCTTCGCCACGGCGCTGCTTGCCGGGGGGCTGTTGACCGTCATCAGCCGCAACCCCGTGCATTCGGTGCTGTGGCTGATCCTGTCGTTCATCAGCGCGGCGGGGCTCTTCGTGCTTCTGGGCGCGGAATTCGTGG
This sequence comes from Roseovarius sp. A46, assembly GCF_004126395.1. Classification (NCBI taxonomy): domain Bacteria; kingdom Pseudomonadati; phylum Pseudomonadota; class Alphaproteobacteria; order Rhodobacterales; family Roseobacteraceae; genus Roseovarius; species Roseovarius sp. A46. The sequence goes on from NZ_PVWS01000020.1 coordinate 43,772, forward strand.
CGATGCTGCTCATCATCGTCTACGTCGGCGCAGTGGCGGTGTTGTTCCTCTTCGTGGTGATGATGCTCGACGTGGATTTTGCCGAGTTGAAGGCGGAGATGGCGAAATATATGCCGCTGGCGCTGCTGATCGGGGTGATCTTGCTGATGCAGCTCGGGCTGGTCTTCGGCAACTGGCAGATGGCCGATGGCGCGATGGACGCGCGCGCGGCGGTGACACCCGATGGCGTGCAGAACACGGCGGCGCTCGGGATGCTGCTCTACGACACGTATTTCATCCTGTTCCAGCTCGCCGGGCTGATCCTGCTGGTGGCGATGATCGGCGCGATCGTGCTGACGCTGCGCCACCGCGAAGGGGTCAAGCGGCAGGACGTGCTGACGCAGATGTACCGCGACCCCGCCAAGGCGATGGAGTTGAAGGACGTGCGACCGGGGCAGGGCCTCTGACCGCCGCGTGAGCGGATAGATACCATGCGGGGCGCACATGCCTTGCGGGACCAAAGACGACAATCGGGCAATGGCCCGGGGGGACAGACATGATCGGACTTGAACATTACCTGACGGTGGCCGCCGCGCTCTTCGTCATCGGCATCTTCGGCCTCTTTCTCAACCGAAAGAACGTGATCGTGCTGCTGATGTCGATCGAGCTGATGCTGCTGTCGGTCAACGTCAACCTCGTCGCCTTCTCCGCCCACCTGGGCGATCTGGTGGGGCAGGTCTTCACCCTCTTCGTGCTGACCGTCGCCGCCGCCGAGGCGGCCATTGGCCTCGCGATCCTCGTGTGCTTCTTCCGCAACCGCGGGACCATCGCCGTCGAAGACGTCAACGTGATGAAAGGCTGATCCCGATGATCTACAAGATAATCCTCTTCGCGCCGCTCATCGGGGCGATCATCGCGGGTTTCGGCTGGCGGATCATCGGCGACAAGGGAGCGCAATGGCTGACCACCGGCCTGCTGTTCCTCGCCATGGTCCTGAGCTGGGTGGTGTTCCTCCAAGGCGCATCCGAGGCGCAGGCGGTGCATGTCCTGGACTGGGTGCAGTCGGGCACGCTCTATGCCGACTGGTCGATCCGGGTGGATCGGCTCACCACGATCATGCTGATCGTGGTCACCACCGTCTCGGCGCTCGTGCATCTCTACTCGGTGGGCTACATGGCCCATGACGCGAATTTCCGCGAGGGCGAGAGCTATCGCCCGCGTTTCTTCGCCTACCTGTCGTTCTTCACCTTCGCGATGCTGATGCTGGTGACCTCCGACAACCTCGTGCAGATGTTCTTCGGCTGGGAGGGCGTGGGCGTCGCCTCTTACCTGCTGATCGGCTTCTATTTCCGCAAGCCGTCCGCCAATGCCGCCGCGATCAAGGCTTTCGTGGTCAACCGCGTCGGCGATTTCGGATTCGCGCTGGGGATCATGGCGCTCTATTTCCTGACCGACTCGGTGCGCTTTGACGACATCTTCGCCGCAGCCCCCATGCTGGCCGAGACGCAGCTCACCTTCCTGTGGACAGAGTGGAACGCCGCCAACCTGATCGCCTTCCTGCTGTTCGTCGGCGCGATGGGCAAATCGGCGCAGCTTTTTCTGCACACCTGGCTGCCCGACGCGATGGAGGGCCCGACACCAGTCTCGGCGCTGATCCACGCCGCGACGATGGTGACGGCGGGGGTGTTCCTCGTCTGCCGCATGTCGCCGCTGATGGAATACGCCCCGCAAGCGATGAATTTCGTGGTGTTCATCGGGGCGTCGACGGCGTTTTTCGCCGCCACCGTGGGCCTCGTGCAGAACGACATCAAGCGCGTGATCGCCTATTCGACCTGTAGCCAGCTTGGCTACATGTTCGTGGCCGCGGGCGTCGGCGTCTACTCGGTGGCGATGTTCCACCTCTTCACCCACGCCTTCTTCAAGGCGATGCTGTTTCTCGGGGCAGGCTCGGTCATCCACGGGATGCATCACGAGCAGGACATGCGCCACTATGGCGGCCTGCGCAAGAAGCTGCCCTACACGTTCTGGGCGATGATGATCGGCACGCTGGCCATCACCGGCGTGGGCATCCCGCTCACCCATATCGGCTTTGCCGGCTTCCTCAGCAAGGACGCGGTGATCGAGAGCGCGTGGGCGGGCACCGGCGGCGGCTATGCCTTCTGGATGCTGGTGATCGCGGCGCTGTTCACCTCGTTCTATAGCTGGCGGCTGATGTTCCTCACCTTCTTCGGCGAGGCGCGCGGCGACCGGCACACGCATGAGCACGCGCACGAGTCGCCCATGGTCATGGTCGCCCCTCTGGGCGTGCTGGCGCTGGGCGCGGTGTTCGCGGGGATGATCTGGTATGGCAGCTTCTTTGGCAGCCACGAGCAGGTGAACCGCTTCTTCGGGATCGAGGCCCATGCCGAGGCGAGTGCTGATCATGGCGAGGCGGCGGCGACGGAAGAGGCCGCCAAGGACCACGCGGCCCCCGCCACGGCCCCCGAGGCCCCCGCCACGGCCCCCGAGGGCGCGATCTTCATGGCAGAGGACAACCATGTCCTGGATGACGCGCACCACGCACCGGCATGGGTCAAGATCAGCCCGTTCATCGCCATGCTGATCGGTCTTGTCACGGCGCTCTGGTTCTATGTCTGGGATCCCTCGATGCCCAAACGCGTGGCCGAGACGAACCGCCCGCTTTACCTCTTCCTGCTCAACAAGTGGTATTTCGACGAGATCTTCGATTTTCTCTTGGTCCGCCCCGCCAAGGCGCTTGGGCAACTGCTGTGGAGGCGCGGCGACGGTGACGTGATCGACGGTTCGATCAACGGCGTGGCGATGGGGCTAATTCCGCGGCTGACGCGGGCCGCCGGGCGGGCGCAATCGGGCTACATCTTTACCTATGCCTTCGCGATGGTGATCGGGATCGCGGTCCTTGTCACCTGGATGACCATGTTCGGGGGGGCCAACTGATGGACAACCTGCTTTCCATTGTGACCTTCATTCCCGCGGTGGCGGCGGCGATCCTCGCCGTGTTCCTGCGCGGCGAGGACGCGGCGGCGCAACGCAACGCCAAATGGGTGGCGATGATCGCGACCACGCTGACCTTCGTCGTGTCGCTGTTCATCCTCTTTGACTTCGACCCGTCGGATACCGGGTTTCAGTTCGTGGAAGAGCGCGAATGGCTGCTGGGGCTGAAATACAAGATGGGCGTGGACGGCATCAGCGTCCTGTTCGTGATGCTCACCACCTTCATCATGCCGCTGACCATCGCCGCGTCGTGGAACGTGACAGCCCGCGTCAAGGAATACATGATCGCCTTCCTGATTCTCGAAACGCTCATGCTCGGCGTGTTCATGGCGCTCGACCTGGTGCTGTTCTACCTGTTCTTCGAGGCGGGGCTCATCCCGATGTTCCTGATCATCGGCATCTGGGGCGGCAAGCAGCGCATCTACGCCTCGTTCAAGTTCTTCCTCTACACCTTCCTCGGCTCGGTTCTGATGCTGGTCGCGATGGTGGCGATGTTCACCGATGCAGGTACCACCGACATTCCCACGCTGATGCGCCACGAATTCGCCTCCGACGGCTTCTCGCTTCTGGGTCTCCACGTCGTCGGCGGCATGCAGACGTTGATGTTCATCGCCTTCTTCGCCTCGTTCGCTGTCAAGATGCCGATGTGGCCGGTGCACACATGGCTGCCCGATGCCCACGTTCAGGCGCCCACCGCCGGGTCGGTGGTGCTGGCCGCGATCCTGCTGAAGATGGGCGGCTACGGCTTCCTGCGGTTCAGCCTGCCGATGTTCCCGGTCGGGGCCGAGGTGCTGACGCCGCTCATCCTGTGGCTGTCGGCCATCGCCATTGTCTATACCTCGCTGGTGGCACTGGCGCAGGAGGATATGAAGAAGCTCATCGCCTATTCGTCGGTGGCGCATATGGGGTATGTCACGATGGGCATCTTCGCGGTCAATCAGCAAGGGCTGGACGGCGCGATCTTCCAGATGATCTCGCACGGGTTCATCTCCGGCGCGTTGTTTCTGTGCGTGGGCGTGATCTATGACCGGATGCACACGCGCGAGATCGACGCCTATGGCGGTCTGGTGAACCGGATGCCGGCCTATGCGCTGATCTTCATGTTCTTTACCATGGCCAATGTGGGCCTGCCGGGCACCAGCGGGTTCATCGGCGAATTCCTGACGCTGGTCGGCATCTTCCAGGTCAACACATGGGTGGCGGCTGTGGCCACGTCGGGGGTGATCCTGTCGGCGGCCTACGCGCTCTGGCTCTATCGCCGGGTGGTGTTCGGCGATCTCATCAAGGAAAGCCTGCGCACCATCTCCGACATGGGGACGCGCGAGCGCGCGATCTTTGCCCCCCTGGTGGCAATGACGCTGCTGCTTGGCGTTTATCCCCGTCTCGTCACCGATATCACCGGCCCCTCCGTCGAGGCGCTGATTTCCAATGTCGAACTGGCCCAGTCGGTCGCGCACGCCGCGACCGCGGTGGCGCAGGTCGCACACTGAACCGGAGGCCCTGAACCATGCAGGCTGATCTCAACGTCATCCTCCCGGAAATCGTGCTCGCGGTCTATGCGATGGCGGCACTCCTGGGGGCGGTCTATACCGGGCGCGACCGGGTCGCGGTGCCGCTCGTCTGGGCGACGGCCGGGCTGATGGCGCTGCTTGCCATCTGGATCGGGATGGGCGGCGCGGGCACGCGCACGGCCTTTGGCGGCATGATCAACGATGACGGTTTCGCCCGTTTCGCCAAGGTGACGATCCTGCTGGCGGCGGCGGCGGTGCTGGTACTGGGACAGGATTACATGGCCCGCCGCGGTATCCTGCGGTTCGAGTATCCGCTGCTGATCGCGCTCTCGGTCGTGGGCATGATGGTGATGGTGAGCGCGGGCGACCTGATGGCGCTCTACATGGGGCTGGAGCTGCAATCGCTGGCGCTCTACGTGGTGGCGTCGATGCGGCGCGACAGCATCAAGTCCACCGAGGCGGGGCTCAAGTATTTCGTGCTGGGCGCGCTGTCGTCGGGTCTGCTGCTGTTCGGCGCGTCCCTGACTTACGGCTTTGCCGGAACGACGCTGTTTTCCGGCATCCTCGCCGCGGCGGACGGGCAGGCGCCCGTGGGTCTGCTCATCGGGCTGGTGCTGGTGATCTCGGGGCTGGCGTTCAAGGTCTCGGCGGTGCCGTTCCACATGTGGACGCCCGACGTCTACGAGGGTGCGCCGACGCCGATCACCGCCTTCTTTGCCACCGCTCCGAAGGTGGCGGCACTGGGTCTCTTCGCCCGCGTGGTGCACGACGCGTTCGGCGGCGTGGTGGGCGACTGGCAACAGGTGCTGGCGGCGCTCAGCCTCCTGTCGATGTTCCTCGGCGCGGTGGCGGCAATCGGGCAGACCGACATCAAGCGGCTGATGGCCTATTCCTCGATCGCGCATATGGGCTATGCGCTGATGGGGCTGGCCTCGGGCACGGCGTTCGGCGTCCAGGCGATGCTGGTCTACGCGGCCATCTACGTGGCGATGAATGTCGGCACCTTTGCCTTCATCCTCAGCATGGAGCGCGGCGGCCAGCCGGTGACCGATATCCGCAGCCTCAACATGTATACGCGGGCCGAGCCGGGCCGGGCGCTGGCGATGCTGATCCTCCTGTTCAGCCTCGCGGGCGTGCCACCGTTGCTGGGCTTCTTCGGCAAGCTCTACGTGCTGCGCGCGGCCTACGAGGGCGGGCTCGCCTGGCTCGCGGTTGCGGGCGTGGTCGCCAGCGTCATCGGCGCCTTCTACTACCTGCGCATCGTGTTCTACATGTATTTCGGCGAGGAGGGCGAGGCGCTCGAGACCGGGCGCTCGCCGGTGCAATGGGGATTCCTCATGGCCTCGGCGGCGGTGATGGTTTTCGGCATCGTCAACATGTTCGGCATCGAGACGATGGCGCAGGCGGCGGCGGCGACCCTTGTGCACTAGGCAAAGCGATGCCTCCGGCGGGGATATTTCGGGCAAGATGAAGCCGGGGGCGGGCTGGCCCGAGGGCTATGGACGGCGCGTGCTGGAACGGGTGGACAGCACCAATGCCGAGGCCGCGCGCCGCGCCGCCACGCTTGCCGGGCCGGAATGGATCCTCGCGCTGGAACAGACGGCGGCACGCGGACGGCGGGGCCGGGCGTGGGCGAACCCGCCGGGCAATTTCGCGGCGACGCTGGCGATGCGCCCGTCCGAGAGCCCCGACCGCGTGGCGCTGCGCTCTTTCGTGGCGGCGCTCGCGCTCTACGACGCGCTGGCGGCGGCGACCGGGCGGGTGGACGGACTGGCGCTCAAATGGCCCAATGACGTGCTGCTGAACGGCGGCAAGCTGGCGGGTATCCTGCTGGAGAGCGCGGGGGCAGGGGGAGGGCTCAGCCATTTCGCCATCGGCATCGGCGTGAACCTCGTGGCCGCACCCGGTATGGCAGAGGTCGAGCCCGGCGCGGCGCGGCCCGTGTCGCTCTTGTCCGAGACGGGGGTGGCGATCGACCCGGAGGCGTTTCTCGACCTGCTCGCGCCTGCCTATGCGCGCCATGAGGCGCAATTCGTTACCTACGGATTTGCCCCCATTCGAACGGCCTGGCTTGCGCGGGCGGCAAAACTGGGCGAAACCATCGTGGCGCGCACGACGCGCGACACCCATGAGGGGCGGTTCGAGACTGTGGACGAGGCCGGAAATCTCGTTCTCGTCACCGCAAAGGGCCGCACCAGCATCGCCGCGGCCGAGGTGTTTTTCTGAACAGAGGGATCGGGATGCTTCTGGCGATAGATTGCGGCAATACCAACACGGTGTTTTCCATCTGGGACGGCACGCGGTTCCTGTGCACGCTGCGCACCGCCACCGAGCATCAGCGCACCGCCGATCAGTACTTCGTCTGGTTCTCCACCCTGCTCGGGCATCACGGCATCCGCGCGGACATCACCGATGTCATCATCTCGTCGACCGTGCCGCGGGTGGTGTTCAACCTGCGGGTCTTTTCCGACCGCTATTTCGGCTGCCGCCCGCTGGTCGTGGGCAAGCCCGAGTGCCGCCTGCCGGTTGACGTGCGCGTCGATCCCGGCACGCAGGTGGGCCCCGATCGGCTGGTCAACACGGTGGCGGGCCATGACCTCTACGGCGGCGACCTCATCATCGTGGATTTCGGCACCGCCACCACCTTCGACGTGGTGGCGCGCGACGGCGCCTATATAGGCGGCGTGATCGCGCCGGGGGTAAACCTGTCGCTGCAGGCGCTGCACGAGGCGGCGGCGGCGCTGCCGCATATCGACGTGACCAAGCCCGAACGGGTGATCGGGACCAACACCGTCGACTGCATGCAATCTGGTATCTTCTGGGGTTATGTCGGCCTCATAAACGGGATATGCGAGCGCATAAAGGCCGAGCGCGGCCGCGCCATGAAGGTGATCGGAACCGGGGGGCTGGCCTCGCTTTTCCAGCAAGGTGATGCCGCGTTCGACGGCGTCGAGGATGATTTGACGATGCACGGGCTGACCGTGATACACAGCTACAACAAGGAGGGCTGACGGCCCATGAGCAGCGAAAGACTTATTTACCTGCCCCTCGGGGGGGCGGGCGAGATTGGTATGAACGCCTATGTCTACGGCTACGGCAAACCGGGCAAGGAGCGCCTGATTCTCGTCGATCTGGGCCTGACCTTTCCGGACATGGATACCACGCCCGGTGTCGACCTGATCCTGCCGGACATCACCTGGCTGGCCGAGCGGCGCGACCGGCTGGAGGCGGTGTTCATCACCCATGCCCACGAGGATCACGTCGGCGCGGTGGCGCATTACTACGAGCGGCTCGGCGCGCCCATCCATGCCCGCGCCTTCACCGCCAACATCGCGCGCGCCAAGATGGCCGAGTATGGCCACCCCGACAAGGCGGTGCGCGTGGTCTCGCCCTGGCCCGAGACGGTGACGGCGGGGCCGTTTACCGTCGGTTTCGCCCCGATCTCGCATTCCATCCCCGAAAGCTCGGGGCTGGTGATCGACACGCCCGAGGGGCGGCTGGTGCATACCGGCGATTTCAAGATCGACCTCGACCCGGTGGTGGGCGAACCCTTCGACCGCGCGATGTGGGAAGACATCGGCGCGGATGGGATCAAGGCGCTGATCTGCGACTCGACCAACGTCCTGAGCGATCATGCCGGGCGCTCGGAGAGCAGCGTTGGCGACCCGATCACAGAGCTTGTCGAGGGCAGCAAGGGCATGGTCGTGGCCACCACCTTCGCCAGCAATGTGGCGCGGGTAAAGACGCTCGCCGAGGCGGGCATCCGCGCCGGGCGCTCGGTCTGCCTGATGGGCCGCGCGATGAACCGCATGGTCGAGGCGGGCAAGGAGACCGGCGTACTCACCGGCTTTCCCGCCACCATCCCGCCAGAGGAGGCGAGCAAGCTCCCCCGCGAGAGCGTGATGCTGATCGTCACCGGCAGCCAGGGCGAACGCCGCGCCGCCAGCGCGCAGCTCGCCAACGGCAAGTATAACGGCATCACCATGAAGGAGGGCGACACGTTCCTGTTCTCCTCCAAGACCATCCCCGGCAACGAGCGTGGCGTGATCCGCATCATCAACCAGTTCTCCGAGCAGGGCGTGGATGTGATCGAGGGCGACGACCGCTACCACGTCTCGGGTCATGCCAACCGGCCCGATCTCGACGCGATGCACAAGATCCTCAAGCCGCAAATCCTGATCCCCATGCATGGCGAACATCGCCACCTGCGCGAGCATGTGAAGCTCGCCAAATCCAACCGGATCAAGGGGGTGGTAGCCGTTAACGGCATGATGATCGACCTTGGCGGCAATGCCCCCAAGGTTGCCGAATATGTCGAGACCGGGCGCACCTATCTCGATGGCACGGTCAAGATCGGGGCGATGGACGGCATCGTGCGCGACCGCATTCGCATGGCGCTCAACGGCCACGTCATGATCAACGTCATCATCGACGAGGACGACGCGCCGCTGGGCGATCCCTGGGTCGAGATCATGGGCCTCCCCGAGACCGGGCGTTCGCGCGCGCCGCTCGTCGATGTGCTGGAGGAGGACCTCGCGCAGTTCATGGGACGCGCGGGCGACAAGACGCTGGCCGATGACGACAAGCTCGAGCAGGGGCTGCGCCGCGTCGCCCGGCAAAGCGCGCAGACCGAGATCGGCAAGCGCCCCGAGGTGACGGTGGTCATCAGCCGCCTGACCGAGTGAGGAGGGGGCCGATGCGAATCGCCTGCATCATGACCGAGGGGGCCGGCCACACCGACCGGCTGCTCCATGATTTCGCGACCCGCGCGGCGGCGCGGGGGCTGCGGCTCTGCGGCACCGTTCAGGTCAACACCGATTGCGGGCCTGACCGACCCTGCGACATGGATGTGCGCGTGCTGCCCGACGGGCCGGTGATCCGCATCTCGCAAAGCCTCGGCGCAGGTGCGCGCGGCTGCCGGCTCGACCCCGAGGCGCTGGAACAGGCGGTGACGGCGGCCGAGGCGCGTCTGGCCGCGGGGGCCGATCTGGTGATCGTCAACAAGTTCGGCAAGCACGAGGCCGATGGCCGTGGCTTTCGCGCACTCATCGCCGAGGCGGTGGCGGCAGGCGTGCCGGTCATCATGGGCGTCAACGCCCTCAACGCGCCCCGCCTGGCCGAATTTCTGGGCACCGACCCCGACCGGCTCGACCCTGCGCCCGCCGCGCTCGACGCGTGGCTGGAGCAGGGCAGCGCCGACAAGAGGTGACGTCGCAGCCCTGAACGGATCTGCAAGATCGCACGCCGCGTGTGAAGGCGGCGCTATCTGGCCGCCATAGTCTCTGCCGACGCCGCGTGCGCGCTTGGGAACGGCACCAGCCGCCCCCGCTCCTCGTCCCACAGCTTGAGCGTGAAGCTGCGCAGCGCTTCGCGCCAGCGGATCGGTGCGTGGCTTTGCAGGTGCGCGGGCAGGTCGCGCTGGCAGCGGCGCAGGTTGTAAGAGGGGATCGCGGGGTTGTAGTGGTGCAGGTCGTGATAGGCGATGTTTCCGGTTCCCAGATCCCACCACCAGCCCAGGTCGAGCGAGCTTGAGCCCACCAGCGTGGCCTTGCGGAAATCGAGATCGGGTTTACGGTCCCAGTAGGTTTCCTCGAAATTGTGCTGGAGATAGACAAGGAACACGCCGATCATGCCCCCCAGCATCGAGGCGGCGAACCACACCGCCACCCCCGCGATGCCCAGCCCCGCCCAGATCGCCAGCAGCAGCCCGGCGATCATCAGGTTGTGCACGATCACCCCCGCAGCCCCCACGTCAGAGGTGTTGCGCGGCCAGCGATAGGCGATGAAATAGGTGAGAAACGCGCCCGCCGGCAGCATCAGCGCCGGGTTGCGGTAAAGCCGGTAGCGCAGCCGGGTCCAGCGGTCGGCCTCGGTCCACTCGCGCAGGGTCATGGTGTGGATCTCGGTGGTCTCGCGGTGGTCGAGATTGCCGAGATAGGCGTGGTGCATGTCGTGATTGTATTGCATCACCCGGTAGGGCGTGAAGGAAAATACCGACAGCAGATAACCGGCGAGATCGTTGACGCCCCGCGTGGCAAAAAGCGAACGGTGCCCGCAATCGTGCTGCAACACGTAGAGCCGCACCGAGGCAAAGGCGAGCACGATCACCGCCGCGACGGTCGCCAGCCACATCCCCGCGCCCCACGCCCACGCCCCGGCCACCAGCGCCGCGCCATAGGTGGCGAGCGTGGCCAGCAGCGACAGCGCGCCGCGCACATCGCTCTTCTTCGTGTAGGGCTTGAGAAAGGCGCGCATCTCTGCGGTCAGGTCTGTCGCGGTCATGGTCCCCTCCGTTCGCGGCGACACTAGCGAATTTGTCCTCGTCCCAAAATTGAACTTCCCGTGACGAAAAGCAAGACGCGCCCGGTGATCAGGCCGCTTCGGTGGCGACGCCGCGGATGCGCCCGACCATCGCGCGCACACCGTTGGAGCGCTGCGCCGAGAGGTGCTCATCGAGCCCCAGCCGCGCCAGCTCGGCTTGTGCATCGACCCGCGCCACCTCGTCGACCGGCAGCCCGTTATAGAGCGCGCGCAGCACCGCGATGAGGCCACGCACGATCATCGCGTCGCTGTCGCCGTCAAAACGGAATTGCCTCTCCTCGATCTGCGGGTGCAGCCAGACCTGGCTCGCGCAGCCATCGACCTTGGTCGCGGGCACCTTGAGCGCATCGTCGAGCGGCTCCATCCGGCGCCCGTAATCGATGACATAGCGATACCGGTCTTCCCAGTCCTCCAGGAAGTCGAAATCGCTCACGATCTCTTCGAATGCCTCGGTGGCCATGTGTGTCTCCTGTTCTCAACCTAGAGGTAGGCGCGCGCGTGGCAGAGGTCCAGCCCCCGCTTGCACCTTTTCAAGTCCGGCGCGATAGGGTAGGCGTGGGGCGGATTTTGACAGGGGTATCGGGCATGGAACGGCGGGTTTTCCTTGGTTTGGCGGCGGCTGGCTTGCTGGCGGGCTGTGGCGGCTTTCGCGAGTCGCGGATCAACCCGCGCAACTGGTTCGGGCGCAGCCGGTCGCGTCGCCGCGAGGCCGCCACGGCCGAACCCGGCACCAACCCGCTCATCCCGGAAAAGGAAGAGAGCGGCCTGTTTGACAGCCTCCGCAAGCGTGGAAAGGACGTCCCCTACGCCGGCACGCCCGTGGCCGAGATCAGCGCGCTTGTGGTCGAGCGCGCGACCGGCGGGGCGATCGTTCGGGTGCGCGGGCTCGCCGCGCAGCAGGATATCTACGATGTCCGCCTCATTCCCGGCTCCCCCGACGCAGAGCCGGTGGACGGCATTCTCGGCTACGAGCTGCGGGCGGTGCACCCGCCCCTGTCCACCGCCACCGAGCTCCGCCCGCGCGAGGTGCAGGCGGCGGTCTTCGTTTCCGACAAGACGCTGGAAAGCGTGCGCGAAATCCGCGTGCGGGGGTTGCGCAACGAGCGCCTGAGCCGCCGCTGAATTGTTGTATCGCCTGGCGCGGGGCAACAGGATCCAGCACGCGGGCAGGCCCGGGCGCCGTTCGGAAAAGCCGGATAAGAGGTTCTCTGTTGCCTCTGAGCGGATCTTCCGGTCTTGGCCCACTTGCGCGGAATCAAGGCGCGGAACGCGCCGCCGCGCAGCGCCCGACCGCCCCCTCGGGCGGGCGCTTCTCGTCGTTGCAAGTAGCTGTGATTGCAGAAGTATTTTGCACCATAAATCGCAGAGCGTAATCGAGTTTGCGCCCACCCGGCGGTCAGGCGCTGCGCAGCTCCTCAACCGTTGTAAGGAACGACCGCTCCAGGCCAGTTCCCCACGCCCTCAGAGCGTGGCGCGCATCAGCTGCAGCGACAGTGCCGCGATGACCAGCCCGGCCCCGATCTCCAGCGCCGTCAGCGCGCGGCCAAGCCCGCGCCCCTCCGCCGAGGCGAGCCGCGCCAGCGCGCCCTCGCGCAGAGTGACCGAGGCGAGCGCCACCGCCACCGTCACGCTCGCGGTCCCCAGCCCCATCACCAGGGTGCCGAGGACGCCCGCCGTCCCGATCCCCATCCGCCAGGTGAGGATCAGCAGGAACAGCGCGCCGGTACAGGGCCGGATCGCCACCGCGCCAACCAGCAGCACCGCGTCGCGCCAGCCGCGCACCCGTGCGGCCTCGTCCACCGTCGGGCCGTGCCGGTGCCCACACTCGGCGCAGGCAAGATCGTGGGCGTGGGCGTGCTCCCGCCATCCCGCCACCAGCGCCGCACCCCGCGCAGCGCCAGCCATGCCCCGACCAGCGCGATGGCGCCATAGCTTGCCGGGGCCATCCACTCCTCGGCCAAGCCCGTCATCCGCTGGCGCGTCAGGTCGAAAACCAGCACCCCGGCATAGACCATCGCCACCGCGCTCGCCGCCTGCGCGAGGCTCGATGCCAGCGCCAGCGCCGACAACCGCCATGCGCCGACCCGCGCGGCCATGCCGTAGCCGCCCAGCAGAACCTTGCCATGCCCCGGCCCCGCCGCGTGAAAGAACCCGTAGGCAAAACACAGCCCCATCAGCCCCGCCATCGCTCCCGGCTCGCCCGCGCGCAAGGCCCGCAGCAACCGCGCCATCGCCTGCTGCGTCTCGGCCTGACCGGCACGCGCCCACTCGCCCAGCGCCGCCGCCCCGCCAAACCCCCAGAGCCAGACCGCCCCCGCGCCCACCGCCAGCGCGGCGAGGGTCAGGAGGGCGCGCGGCACGAGATCACCATGATGTCCGAGAACAGGTTGCCCACTTCGACGCCGTCATATTGCTCTTCGGCGCTCAGCTCGGCCACCATGTTGCGGAACGCCTGCTGGCTCTCGTCGAGATCGGGCTCGGTGATGGCATAGGCGCAAGCGTCGGGCAGCACCACCGGGCCGGCGAGCGTGTAATCCACGAAATAGGTTGGGTCATAGGGCTCCACCCTCAGCCCGTCGGGCGCGACCGGGCCAAAGCCGCGCCTGTGGGTGGCGACGATACGGCCCGCCTCCATGCGAACGGCCTCCGGCACCGGATGGTCGAGCGCGATCTTCTCGTCGCCCGCGTGGATATAGAGATCGCCCTCGAACCCCTCGGGCCATTCCTCCAGGTCGAACCCCTTGAGCCGCGCCAGTTCGGCGTCGGTCAACTGCCCGTCGCCATCGGGGTCGAGCCCCATGTCGGAGAGGATCAGGAGAGAGAAGAAATCGTCGTAACTCCACGTCACTTCCACACCGGTGAGGCGGCCCTGCGCGTCGCTCTCAAAGCGCAGCGCCACATCGACGAACACATGCGGATGCCCGCCCGCGCTCGTGGCGGCGAGGATCAGGGCGGCGGCGGGGGCTAGGGCGCGGGGGATCATGCGCAGGGTTCTACGGCATCGGCCGGCCTGCCCGCAAGCGCCACGCTCCCGCACCATCGGCTGGTCCCCGCCTGCATCGTTCAGCCTCCGTAAATCTCGCTCCACCGTTCGATCAGCGCCTGTTGCAGCCGCTTTGCCCGCCGGTTCCAGCCGCGCGCGCCCGGCGGGCGCGTGTCGCGGAACGGGTCGATGCGCCCGCGCAGGCTGTCGCTCGCCGTCAGCACCGCAAAGGTCATCTCGCGCCCGCCCGGCGGGGTGAAATATCCCGCCAGCGCGCTGACGAAGTAAAGCGTGCCGGTCTTCGCCTGCACCTCCACCGGGTGGTTGCGCAGGGGGCGCCCGCGCGCGTCGCGCATCGTGAACTCGCGCAACAGCGGGCGCAGCGCGTCGGCGCGCCCCGCCGCCGCCAGCGCCCGCGCCATGTCCAGCGCCGACAGCCGCGAGAGGTCATTGAGCCCCGAATGGTCGCGTAAATCCGTCGTCTTCATCCCCAGCGTGGCCTGCGCCCAGCCCGTCATCTCCCGCGCCGAGGCCGCGAGGTCGAGCGCCCGCCCCCGCCGTCGCGCGCTCGCAGTCATGCCGACCATTTCGGCGGTGATGTTGGTGGAATAGCGCAGCATCCCGCGCAGGATATCGGCCAGCGGGTCGCTCTCGTGGGTGACGAGCGTGGCGCCCTGCGGCGCCGCGCCTCCGACCACTTGCGGGGCCTTCAGCACGATCCCCTGCGACCGCGCGAAGGTGGCGAACACCTCGCCCGCATAAAGCTCGGGCTTGCGCACCGGTAGCCATCGCGCCCCGCCACCGCCCAGCGCGCCGCGCGCCACGGTCCAGTCGTCGCGCCCGCCCGCGTCGTGGTAGGTGTAGACCGGCGACCGGCGATCGGCGATGCGCATCCGCGCCACCGTCACGTCGGGCCGGTACCGCCCCGAACGCGCATCCATCGTGATGGCATAGTCGCCGCCCGCGCGCGTCCACTCGAAATGCACCCGGTTATAGTTGAGGCTCAACCCCGACAGCGCCGGGTTATAGCCCGCATGGGGGGGCTGTCGCGGCTCGATGGCGCGCCGGTAGGGCACCGCCCCGCCCCAGACGCGGAATGCGCCCGTCACCTCGCGCACCCCCGCGCGCTTGAGTGCTGCGGCCATATCGGCCAGCGCATCGGTGTCCAGCGTCGGATCGCCGCCGCCCGCCAGCACCAGATCGCCCCTGAGAACACCGCCCTCCACCGGCCCGGTGGCGACCAGCCGGGTCTTGAAACGATGCCCGGCCCCCAGCGTGTCGAGCGCGTAGAGCGCGGTAACCGCCTTGGTCACGCTCGCGGGCGGCAGGGCGGTGTCGGCGGCGCGCGCCTCAAGCACCGTGCCGGTCTCGGTGTCCGTCACCGCGTAGCCCACATCGCCCTGCAGCCGCGCCTCGGCGATGAGCGCCTCGACAGCCGCTGCCCCCCGGCCGGCGCCGAGGCCCGGCGGCCGCAGCAGCGGGCGCAACGACATGGCCGGGGGCTCGGCCATGACGGGCGCGGCCAGCGCGGCCAGCGCCGAGGTGACGAACAGGCGTCTGGATATCTTGTGACTCATGGCGTGACGGTAAGCAGAACAGCCCCGGTCGCGCAATCGCCTTTGCCGTCGCATCTGCTCACTTTTCCGCTTTCCCCGCGCGCAGCGCGCTCGAAGAGATATCGGTCATCGGCACGTTGACAAAGCACCACGCCGGCGCTTCGGCCCGCCCCAGCAGATGGCTCGCCCGTCCCTTGATGCGCGCCTGCATGTAGATGCGCGCCGCCGGTGACAGCCGCGCCGAGATGCGCTGCCCGGGTCGTGCCAGCACCCCAACCGGTACCCGCTCCATGATCGCCTGCCAGTCCTGCCAGCGGTGGAACTGCGCCAGGTTGTCGGCCCCCATCAGCCAGACAAAGCGCCGCCCCGGGCAGATCGCCGCCAGCGCCGCCAGCGTCGCAGAGGTGTGGCGCGTGCCGAGACGCGCCTCGACATCGGTCACCGCGATGCGCGGGTGATCGACCAGCGCGCGCGCCGCCGCCATACGGTCGGGCAGGGGGGCGGGGCCGTGACGCTTGAGCGGGTTGCCGGGGCTGACCAGCCACCACACCCGGTCCAGCCCGAAACGACGCAGCGCCTCGCGGCTGATATGCACATGTCCCGCATGGGGCGGGTCGAACGACCCTCCCAACAGCCCGATCACCTGTCCGGGGCGCGAAGGCGGCAGCGGCTGGATCATGCCCCCCTCATCGCCAGATACGGCGCCGGCGTAAAGTACGAAAGCACGCTCACCGCCCGGCGGCGTGCTCGGCCTGCGCGCGTGCGCTGCTACAGGCGCTCGGCACGGCCAGTGCAAGGATCGCAAGAAAACGGCGCACGCGGTGCTCCTTCTCCCTTTGGGACAGCCAATCTTAGGCCCGCTGCCGCCCCACCGAAAGAGCCTTGGTGGTGCACCCGTGACGGATCGAATTTTCGGGATTTTCCGGCGCGGCGGGGGCGGATGGCCACGGGCTGTTAACCGCGGGCGCCTAGGGTCCGCCAAGGACCACGGGGCATGGGGTGCCTGAATGACGCATCAGGACACGGATCACGGCACCGCACCGGCGCTGGCTTGCGCGGATGCCGGCGCGGCACTCTTTCACCGCATTGTCGCCGGCGCGCATGACGGCATCGTCGTGCAGGACATGGACGCACGCATCGAATGGGTCAATCCGGCCTGCGAACGGCTCTACGGCTGGACGCTGGCGGACATGCACGGGCGCAAGCCGCAGGAATTCGTCCTGCCCCCCGAGGTGCGGCCGACGGCAGAGGACATCGCGCGCTTTCGCTACGATCCCGACAGCGCCCTTTTTCGCCGCTACCAGCTCGGCCGCCATATCCGGCGCGATGGCTCCACCTTCTGGAACCAGCAGGGTTTCGCGCTGATCGCGTCGGGGCCCGATCCGCGCGATCGTAGGGTCGTCATCACCTGTCGCGACGTGACCGATCAGGTCAGCACCGAAATGGCGTTGCGGCAGGTGCAGGTCGATCTGCGCCACGCCGCCCACCACGACGATCTGACCGGGCTCGCCAACCGCAAGCGGCTGGCCGAGCATCTCGATGCCCCGGACATCCGTGCCGAGATCGCGCGCGGACGGCTCGGCGTTCTGGTGATCGACATCGACAAGTTCAAGGACATCAACGACACGCTCGGCCACGGTGCGGGCGACCGCACGCTCGCGCATGTCGCCCACGCGCTGGCGCGGGTGGCGGGGCCGCGCGACCTCGCCTGCCGCACCGGCGGTGACGAGTTCCTGCTCGTCTGCGCCCTGCCCGATGGGGCGGCGGCGCTCGACGCCCGCGCGGGCGAGGTGCTGTGCGCGCTCGGCCAGCCGCTCATGTGGCGCGATCAGACCATTCGCATCGGTGCCTCGATCGGCGCGTGTGCCGCCGGCGACGGGGCGACCACCGGCGAGGAAATGATCCAGTGCGCCGACGCGGCGCTCTACGACGCCAAGGCGCGCGGTCGCGGGCGTATGATCCACTACACCGCCAATCTCGGCCGCGCGCAGCGCGCGCGCCAGACCCTCGCCCGCGACCTGCGCGAGGCGGTCAGCCACGACCAGTTCACGATCCACCTGCAACCGCAACTGTCCCTCGCCGATGGACGCATCTGCGGCTGCGAGGCGCTCATCCGCTGGAACCACCCGCAGCGCGGCCTGCTCGCCCCGGCGGCCTTTCTCGACGCTGCCGACGGGCTCGGGCTGCTCGCGGATATCGACTACCGCTCGATGACGATGGCGCTCGACGCGCTCCGGGCGCTGGACGAGGCGGGGTATCCCGACCTCACCATGTCGATCAACGTCTCCGCCGCGATCCTCGCCGACGTCAACTATCCCGGCCTGCTCGACTGGGCGCTGCAATCGCGCGGGCTGAACCCGGGGCGCATCTGCATCGAGGTGCTGGAAACCACCATCCTCGACGGCTCCGGCGCCGACGTGATGAGCGCGGTCGCCCGGCTCAAGCGGCTCGGCGTGCGCGTGGCGCTCGACGATTTCGGCACCGGCTATGCCGGGCTGTCGCACATGGCCAGCTTCGAGGTGGACGCGATCAAGCTCGACCGCTCGATGATCGCCCGGCTCGAGCAGGACCCGCGCAACCGCGTCATCGTGCGCGCCATCATCCGCCTCTGCGGCCTGTTGCGCATGTCTGTGGTGGCCGAGGGGGTCGAGACCGAGGCGCAGCGCGCCATGCTGCGCCGCGCCAACTGCCCGGTGATCCAGGGCTACGGCCTCGCCCGCCCGATGCCGCTCGACGCGCTGATCGGCTGGCTGCGCACGCGCGCCGCCGCCCCCGGCCCCGGCCCCGCCAACACCCCCACCGCAACGGCCCGCCCCGTCCCCGCGCCGGGCCGCGCACGCTGACCATTGCCCCTGCAGCCCGCGCCAGCTATCACCGCCGGTGCATCACGGATTTCTCAGCGGAGCGCGGATCATGGCAGCCTATCAATACGTCTACCACATGCAGGGGGTCTCCAAGACCTATCCGGGCGGCAAGAAGTGCTTCGAGAACATCCACCTCAACTTCCTTCCCGGGGTCAAGATTGGCGTCGTCGGCGTCAACGGCTCGGGCAAGTCCACGCTCCTGCGCATCATGGCCGGGCTCGACACCGATTTCTCCGGCGAGGCATGGGCCGCCTCCGGCGCGCGCGTCGGCTATCTCCCGCAGGAGCCGCAGCTCGACGAAAGCCTCACCGTGCGCGGCAACGTGATGCTCGGCGTGGCCCAAAAACAGGCCAAGCTCGACCGCTTCAACGAACTGGCGATGAACTACTCCGACGAGACCGCCGACGAGATGGCGCAATTGCAGGACGAGATCGACGGCGAGAACCTGTGGGATCTCGATTCCCGCATCGACGTCGCGATGGAGGCGCTGCGCTGTCCCCCCGACGAGGCCGATGTCGCCACCCTTTCGGGCGGTGAGCGGCGCCGCGTGGCCCTGTGCAAGCTGCTGTTGGAGGCGCCCGACATGCTGCTGCTGGACGAGCCCACCAACCACCTCGATGCCGAGACCATCGCCTGGCTGCAACAGCACCTGATCGACTACAAGGGCACGATCCTGATCGTCACCCACGACCGCTATTTCCTCGACGACATCACCGGCTGGATCCTCGAGCTGGACCGCGGCCGCGGCATCCCCTACGAGGGCAACTATTCCGCCTGGCTGGAGCAAAAGGCCAAGCGCCTCGCGCAAGAGGCGCGCGAGGACAAGTCCAAGCAAAAGACGCTGGAGCGAGAGCTTGAATGGATGCGGCAGGGGCAAAAGGCGCGGCAGGCCAAGCAAAAGGCCCGGATCAATGCCTATAACGAACTCGCCGGGCAGTCCGAGCGCGAGCGCGTGGGCCGCGCGCAGATCGTCATCCCCAACGGGCCGCGCCTCGGCGACAAGGTGATCGAGGTCAACGGCCTGAAAAAGGCGATGGGCGACAAGCTCCTGATCGAGGACCTCAGCTTCTCGCTGCCCCCCGGCGGCATCGTCGGCGTGATCGGCCCCAACGGCGCGGGCAAATCCACGCTCTTTCGCATGCTCACCGGGCAAGAGACGCCGGATGCGGGCACCATCGAGTATGGCGACACCGTCAAGCTCGCCTATGTCGACCAGTCCCGCGATGACCTCAAGGCGACCGAGACGGTGTGGGAATCGATCTCCGGCGGCGCCGAGGTGATCGTGCTGGGTGACGCCCAGATCAACTCCCGCGCCTATTGCGGCGCGTTCAACTTCAAGGGCGGCGACCAGCAGAAAAAGGTCTCGCTGCTCTCGGGGGGCGAGCGCAACCGCGTGCACATGGCGCGGCTGCTGAAAGAGGGCGGCAACGTGCTTCTCCTCGACGAGCCCACCAACGACCTCGACGTGGAAACGCTCCGCGCGCTAGAGGATGCCCTGACGGATTTCGCCGGCTGCGCCGTGGTCATCTCCCACGACCGCTTTTTCCTTGACCGCATCTGCACCCACATGCTCGCCTTCGAGGGCGAGGCCCATGTGGAATGGTTCGAGGGCGACTTCTCGGCCTACGAGGAAGACAAGAAGCGGCGTCTGGGGCCGGATGCACTGGAGCCGAAGCGGGTGAAGTACAAGAAGTTCGCGAGGTGATCATGAAGATAGAATCGAATGATCGAAATGTTGAAGACTTACTAAATTCTGCGTTTTTCATAGTGCCACGCTTTCAACGTCCGTACTCTTGGGACGATGAGAACATAGAAGAGTTCTGGAATGACACATCAAGCGCCGATGATGACTATTTCATTGGTTCAATGGTCGTGTATTCGAGTGGAAGGCAACAATTCGGAGTGGTCGATGGTCAGCAGCGCCTAACAACCATTACAATTTTATTGTGTTCGGTCCGAGACAAGCTTGCGGTTCTCGGTGAAGAGAATCTTGCGAAGGGATTGCACCAACTTATTGAACGGGTTGATCGTGATAACAATGAGGCTTTTGTCCTCCAAACAGAGTCGAGTTATCCGTTTTTTCAGGATGCGATACAGTCTTACGGCAAGCCGACCATAGGTAGAGCGCCACAAAACGAGGAAGAACGGCTCGAAGCCGCATACAAGATATTCAATCGAAAAATTGACGCTGAACTTGAGAAAATAGACGAAGAATTTATCGAAGATGATGATAAATGCTATAAAACGAAGATTGGATTTCTGAAAAATCTAAGAGACAAGGTACTCTTCCTTAAACTAATTTTTGTTGAGTTAGACAATGAGGACGATGCTTATCTGATTTTTGAAACACTGAACACACGCGGAAAAGACTTGGCTTTGTCCGACCTTCTAAAGAACCACTTTAGCAAGATGATCCGCAGAAGCTCTTCCGTAGACTTTGTGCGCGAACGTTGGGCGGAAATCTTTGAAGAGTTCCAAAATTCGTCTGCTGATATCGATCTTGACACTTTCTTCACCCAGTCTTGGGCGTCGCGGTTTGAGGCAACAACCCAACAGAAAGCTTTCAAATTGATGAAAGGGAGTATTGGAAAAGGGAACGCCAGAGACCATCTCAACTTCTTTCGTGACGATGCCACATTATACCGATCAATATTCGAACCGGATTACGGCTGGCGGAAAGACGAGAAGGAGATAGCCCGCTCTCTTAGAGCTCACAATCTCTTCAGAATCCGCCAGCAAACCCCTGCTACGCTGTCTCTTGTAAGGGCGTATCGAAAAGGGGTAATAAAGAATTCAAGGCTTCGCGATACAATTAGGGCTATTGAGAACTTTCACTTCGCCTTTACCGCAGTAACTTCGTCTCGCTCTTCCGGTGGAATTTCTGCTATGTATTCTTCGTTTGGGCGCAGACTCTACGAAGCTAATACCGCAAGTGAGGCCGGTATCATTATTGCCGAGTTTATCGAAAAATTGCGTGAACGCAGGCCCAGCGAAAGCGAATTCGTAGTGGGTTTCAAGGAAATTTATTATACAAAAAGCGCCTCGAAATTGAGACCTCTTGTTCACTACATTCTCTCGCGTATTGCACGTTATAATTCCCTTGCGTTTACGGAAGATTATGATGATTTGACAATTGAGCACATATATCCTCAATCACACGTCTCATCAACTTGGCCGGAGGAGATTGTTGGGCAGTTGGGGAATCTGGTCCTTTTGTCCCAGGGCCAGAACGCGGAAGTTGGAGTGGAAGACTTTGAGCGAAAGCAGCAGTGCTTTAACAAATGGAGCACAACCATCCCTAGTGATGTATTGACTGCGGAGGAATGGACGCCGGAAGTTGTCAACCAACGGAGCGAAAGGATGGCTCTTCAAGCCTATCGTGAGATTTGGGCCATTTAGCAACCATGGGTCGGCTGTCGACTCACAATCATTGTCGATATGGTTCTACAGTCATAGCCCGCGCGGAATCGAGGCGCGCAGCGCCGCCGCGCGATCGTCATGCTGAAAGCATGCCTCCGGCATGACGCGCCCCCACGCGGCGGCGATTTGGCGGGGCTTGGCGCGCCGCTCATATCTCTCGCGGACACGGCGAAATAAAGCGCCCCGCACCGCCGCCGGATCGCCCCCGCGCGCGTCGGCAATCGCGCGCCGCGCCGTCATCCTCGGGCTTGACCCGAGGACCTCTCCCCACCAGATCCTCGGGTCAGGCCCGAGGATGACGGTCGAACGGCGCGGCGTAGGGCGGGTTTCAACCCGCCTCCTCCCCCGAATCCTCCCCCTCAT
>NZ_PVWS01000021.1:0-65358 GCF_004126395.1 Roseovarius sp. A46
CCGCGGCGTGATCCTGGGTGGAGAAGATGTTGCACGACGCCCAGCGCACGCTCGCGCCCAGCTCCACCAGCGTCTCGATCAGCACGGCGGTCTGAATGGTCATGTGCAGGCTGCCGGCGATCCGCGCCCCCTTGAGCGGCTTGTCCTCGCCATAGTCCGCGCGGAGCGCCATCAGACCCGGCATCTCGGTTTCGGCGATGTCGAGTTCCTTGCGGCCGTAATCGGCCAGAGAGATGTCGCGGACAGCATAGTCCGCGGCTGCGACGTTTTCTGGTTTGTTCATGGTGTCGTTCCTCGAATTCCGTTTGGGTTACTGCGCGGCCACGGTGGCGCCGAAGCTGCGGGCCAGCTCTTCGGCGAGGTCGGTTTTCTCCCATGAGAAGCCGCCGTCGTCGTCGGGATGCCGTCCGAAGTGACCGTAAGCTGCGCTGCGGGTATAGATGGGTCGCAGGAGTTGCAGGTGATCGCGGATGCCGCGCGGCGTCAGGCGGACCATCTCGCGCAGACGGCGCGACAAGTCGTCTTCCGAGACCTGCCCAGTGCCCAGCGTATCGACATAGAGCGCCACCGGTTCCGGCACGCCAATAGCATAGGCGAGCTGGATCTGGCATTTGTCGGCAAGGCCCGCGGCCACGACGTTCTTGGCGAGATAGCGCGCGACATAGGCTGCGGACCGGTCGACCTTGGTCGGGTCCTTGCCCGAAAACGCGCCGCCGCCGTGGGGCGCCGCGCCGCCGTAGGTGTCCACGATGATCTTGCGGCCGGTCAGCCCTGCGTCACCGTCGGGGCCGCCGATGACGAAGTTGCCGGTGGGGTTCACGATCAGCTTGTCGTCGGCGGGCAGATCCCAGCCTTCATCCTTGAAGACATCGGTGATGTAGGGCCTGACCATCTCGCGCACCTCGGCCTGGCTGAGGCCCTCAGCGTGCTGGGTCGAAACAACGACGGTATCCAGGCCCACGGGCTTGCCGTTCGCGTATTTCAGGGTCACCTGGCTCTTGGCGTCGGGGCCGAAGTTCGGCTGCTTGCCGGATTTCCGATCCTCGGCCATGTGGCGCAGGATGCGATGCGCGAACTGGATCGGCGCGGGCATCAGCTCGGCGGATTCATTGCAGGCATAGCCAAACATGATGCCCTGGTCGCCGGCGCCTTCCTCGCCCTTGTCGCCCTCGTCAACGCCCTGCGCGATGTCGGAGGACTGGGCGTGCAGGCGGCAGATGATCTCGACATTGCGCCAGGAGAACCCGGGCTGGTCGTAGCCGATGTCACGGATCGCATCGCGGGCGATCTCCTCGACATCCTTGAGCACAGCTTCGGGACCGCGCACCTCGCCGGCGATGGTCAGGTGGTCGGTGGTTGCCAGCGTCTCGCAGGCCACCCGGGAATGCGGGTCGGCGGCCAGGTAGGCATCCAGAATGGCGTCCGAAATCCGGTCGCAAGCCTTGTCGGGATGTCCCTCGGACACCGATTCACTGGTGAACAGCCAGGTCTTGTTGCTCATCTCGTTCCTTTCTCCACTGCTGTGGGGGTGGGTCGGTATTGGCAAGTGAACTTGCCGGGGTCAGGCGATCTTGCGATCCGCCCGTGACTTGTCGGGCCGATAGGCCAGACTGGGCGCCAGCCAGGCCTCGACCTCGGCGATCTCCATCTCCTTGCGCGCGGCATAGTCCGAAACCTGGTCCGGTCCGATCCGGCCGATCCCGAAATAGCGCGCCTCGGGGTGCGAAAAGTAGAGACCCGAGACCGCAGAGGCGGGCCACATCGCACAGGAGTCCGTCAGGTTGAGGCCGGTATGCGCGGGCGCATCCAGCAGGTCGAAAAGCGTGCGCTTCTCGGTGTGGTCGGGGCAAGCGGGATAGCCCGGCGCGGGGCGGATGCCGCGATATTGCTCCCGGATCAGCGCCGCGTTGTCGAGCCCCTCGCCCGGGGCGTAGCCCCAGAGGCTGCGGCGCACGCGGGCGTGCAGCGCCTCGGCAAAGGCCTCGGCCAACCGGTCGCCCAGGGCCTGCACCATGATCGAGTCATAGTCATTGCCCTCGGCCTTCAGCCGGTCGGCAATGTCGTGCACCTCCGGCCCGGTGGTGACGGCGAAACCGCCCACCCAGTCCGGCGTACCCTCGGGCGCGACGAAATCGGCCAGGCACATCTGCGTGGCGTCGCGGGTCTTGTTGCGCTGCTGGCGCAACTGCGGCATCCGCGCGCGCAGCTTGCCGCGCGTCTCGTCCGTCCAGACAAGGATGTCGTCGCCCCGGCTGTTGGCGGGCCAGAGCCCGACCACACCGCGCGGGGTGAACCAGCCTTCGGCCTCGATACGATCCAGCATGGCCTGCGCATTGTCGAAAAGTTCGCGCGCCGTCTCGCCCCTGTCGGGATCGTCGAGAATGGCGGGGAAGTTGCCCCTCATTTCCCAGGTGGAAAAGAACGGCGTCCAATCGATGTAGTCGCGCAGCGCGGCCACGTCGGTATCGTCGATCACGGTCAGGCCCGGGGTCTGCGGCGCGGGGGGGCTATAACTGTCCCAACCGCCGTCAAAGGCATCCGCCCGCGCCTGCACCAGCGGCGCGGTGGGCCGCTCGCCGGTGCGATCGTCGCCCGCCCGCATCTTCTCCTGACCTTCCGCGATCTCGGTCAGATACCCCGGCGCCGCCGCTTTCGACAACAGCTTGGACACCACGCCCACGGCCTTGGAGGCATCGTCCACATGGATCACCCCGTTTTCGTACTCCGGCGCGATCTTGAGAGCGGTGTGCTTCTTGGAGGTGGTCGCGCCCCCGATCAGCAGCGGCAGGTCCAGCCCCTGCCGGGTCATCTCTCCCGCCACCTCGACCATGCGGTCGAGCGAGGGGGTGATGAGGCCGGACAGCCCGATGATATCGGCCTTCTCTTCCCTGGCCTTGGCGATGATGTCCTCGGTCGGGACCATCACGCCCATGTCCACCACGTCGTAGTTGTTGCATTGCAGCACGACGCCGACGATGTTCTTGCCGATGTCGTGCACATCGCCCTTTACCGTGGCCATCAGCACCTTGCCCTTGGCTGAGGTGTCCCCCTGCAGGCGCTTTTCCTCTTCCATGTAGGGCAGCAGATGGGCCACGGCGGTCTTCATCACGCGGGCCGATTTCACCACCTGCGGCAGGAACATCTTGCCGGCGCCAAACAGATCGCCCACCACGTTCATTCCGTCCATCAGCGGCCCTTCGATCACATGAAGCGGCTTTTCCGCGCGCAGGCGGCATTCCTCGGTGTCTTCGACCACGAAATCCGTGATCCCGTGGACGAGCGCGTGTTCCAGCCGTTTTTCGACCGGGGCCTCGCGCCACTTCGGGTCTTCCTTCTTCGAGGCCTCGCCGGTGCCCTTGTACTTGTCCGCGATCTCCAGCAGCCGTTCGGTCGCATCGTCGCGGCGGTTGAACAGCACGTCCTCGACCCGCTCGCGCAGTTCCTCGGGAATGTCGTCATAGACAGTGATCTGGCCCGCGTTCACGATGGCCATGTTCATCCCCAGCGGGATCGCGTGATAGAGAAAGGCCGAGTGCATCGCCTCGCGCACCGCGTTGTTGCCACGGAAGCTGAATGAAACGTTCGACAGCCCGCCCGAAATATGGGTGTCCGGCATGTCCGCCTTGATCAGCTTGATCGCGTCGAAAAAGGCGTTGGCGTAGTCGTTGTGATCCTCGATCCCCGTCGCAACGGCAAAGATGTTGGGATCGAAGATGATGTCCCAGGGCTGGAAGTCCGCCTTCTGCGTCAGCAGGTCGTAGGAGCGGCGGCATATCTCGTACTTGTGCTGTGCGGTCTCGGCCTGACCGTTCTCGTCAAAGGCCATGACCACCGCGGCCGCACCGTGGCGGCGGATCGTGCGGGCCTGTTCCAGGAAAGCCGCCTCGCCCTCCTTGAGCGAGATTGAGTTGACCACCGCGCGGCCCTGGACGCATTTCAGCCCGGCCTCGATCACCTCGAACTTGGAACTGTCGAGCATCACCGGCACACGGCTGATGTCGGGCTCGGAGGCGATCAGGTTGAGGAAGGTGACCATCGCCCGTTCCGAATCGAGCAAACCCTCGTCCATGTTCACGTCGATGATCTGGGCGCCGTTCTCGACCTGGCTGCGCGCCACGTCGAGCGCGGTGGCATAGTCGCCCTCCATGATCAGCTTCTTGAACCGGGCCGAGCCGGTGACGTTTGTGCGCTCGCCGATATTGATGAAATTGGCAACACCGCTCATGCTGCATCCTCCTTGCTAGCGCCGGGGGCCTCGAACATCTCCAACCCCGACAGGCGCATCCGCCGCACCGTTTCGGGGACCGCGCGCGGGGCCTTGCCGGCGACGGCCTCGGCGATGGCGCGGATGTGATCGGGCGTGGTGCCGCAGCAACCACCCACAATGTTCACCAGCCCCGCATCGGCCCATTCACCCAGATGCGCAGCCGTTTCCTCGGGCGTCTCGTCATAGCCGCCCATCTCGTTGGGCAGGCCCGCGTTGGGATAGGCGCTGATGCGCGTGTCCGCGACCTCGGAGAGCGTGCGCACGTGCTGGCGCATCTCGCCCGCGCCAAGGGCACAATTGAGCCCGACCGAGAAGGGACGCGCATGGCTCATGGAGACCCAGAACGCCTCGGGCGTCTGGCCCGTCAACGTGCGCCCGGATCGGTCGGTGATGGTGCCGGAGATCATCAGCGGCGGCACGTCCAGCCCTTCGTCTTTCAGGCTGTCTATGGCAAAGAGCGCGGCCTTGGCGTTGAGCGTGTCAAAGATCGTCTCGACCAGCAGCACATCGACCCCCGTCTTGATCAGGGCCCGCGCGGCTTCGCCATAGGCGCGTGCCAGATCGTCAAAGGTCACGGCGCGATAGCCCGGGTCGTTCACGTCCGGGCTGAGGCTGGCGGTCTGGTTGGTCGGGCCGATGCCGCCGGCAACCCAACGCGGGCGGTCGGGTGTGGACATGGCGTCAGCCGCTTCGCGAGCAAGGCGCACGCTCTCGGCGTTCATCTCGGTGACAAGGCTTTCCATACCGTAATCGGCCTGGCTGATCGCATTGGCGCCAAAGGTGTTGGTGCACAGGAGGTCCGCGCCCGCCTCGAGAAAGGCGATGTGAATGTCGCGGATCATCCCGGGCTGGGTCAGGCTCAGCAATTCGCTGTTGCCGCCCACGTCGGTTTTCCAGTCGGCGAAGCGCTCTCCGCGGTAGACGCCCTCGTCGGGCTTGTGCTGCTGGATCATGGTGCCCATGGCACCGTCCAGTACCAAGATGCGGCGGGCGGCATGGGCGACGATGTTGGACTCTGTCATCTCGACTCTCCTCAGGCGGCGCTCTCGGACGGGATCGCCGGCGTAATCCCGAGCGCGCGGCAGACCGCCAGGCTGACCTCGGGTCGATTGAGCGTATAAAAATGGAACTCGGACAGCCCCGCCTCCATCAGAAGGCGGCATTGTTCCGTGGCGACGCTGGTGGCGACCATGGCGCGGGTCTCGGGCGCGTCGTCCAGCCCCTCGAACATCCGCGCCAGCCAGTCCGGCACCGTCGCGCCGCACATCGCCGAGAACCGCTTGAGGCCGGCGAAATTGGTCACCGGCATGATCCCCGGCACGATCGGCGCGGTGATGCCCGCGGCACGGGCCCGATCGACGAAGCGCAGGATCACCTCGGTGTCGAAGGTGTATTGTGTGATCGCCCGGGCCGCACCCGCATCCAGCTTGCGCTTGAGATGGTCAAGATCGGCCGCGACGCTGGCGGCCTCGGGGTGAACCTCCGGGTAGGCGGCCACCGAGATATCGAAATCCGCCACCCGGCGCAGCCCCGCCACCAGCTCGGCGGCGTCACCATAGCCGTCGGGGGCGAGGCGCTGTCCCTCGGGCAGGTCGCCGCGCAGGGCCACGATGCGGGAGACGCCCTCTTCGTGCAGGCCCCGGGCCAGCCGGTCGATCTCGTCCCGGCTCGCACCCACGCAGGTCAGGTGATGGGCCACCGGACGCCCGGTGCGGTCTCTGACCATATCCACCACGCGGGCGGTGCGGTCGCGGGTGCTGCCGCCCGCGCCATAGGTCACCGAGAAATAGGCCGGTTCGGCACTGGCCAGTTGATCGACAACTCGCGTCAACGTCGCTTCGCCAGCGTCGGTCTTTGGCGGGAAAAGCTCGAAGGACACAAAGGCGGGGGGATCGGGATAGGGCCCGGTCATGCAGGCTCTCCAGTTATGAGGGCAGAATGGTGAGGCAGGGGCCGGGGCGCGCGGCGTCGCCCCGGCGCGGCGCATCACGCCGGCTTGCGGAAGTGCTGGACGCCCCAGGCGAGGTGGCCGTCATCGGCGGCCTTCACCCAGTTCTCCAGCCCCACAGCCATCTTGTCGAGATACTCCGCCGAGGCCCCGGCCTCGCGCAGTTTATCGTAGTTCGCCAGCAGTTCCTCGCGAACACGGTAATAGTGCGTGCGCAGGTCGCTGACCGCGTCCTCCTGTTCCACCGTCTCGAAACCGAGCGCCTCGGCCGCCTCTCGGTAGAACTGGGGCGATCCCAGGTCGTTAAGTTGCAGACGGTCATAGACCGGTTGCAGCACTGCGGGATCTGCATCGTCGGCCTGCATCGGATCGGTGAAGATCAGGTGCCCGCCGGGCTTGAGCACGCGCCACGCCTCGGCCAGAACCTTGGCGCGCAGGTCGGAATGCAGGAAGGCGTCCTGGCTCCAGACCACGTCGCAGCTGGCGTCGGCCTCTGGCACGTCCTCGAACACGCCGTGGCGTACCGTGATCTTGCCGGTCAGCTTGGCGGCGCGGATCTTGCCCAGGTTGTACTCGTTCTGCGTCTCGGAAATGTTGAGGCAGACCGCCTCGCAGCCGGTCTTGCGCACAAGCGTGCGCATGGCGCCGCCATAGCCCGAACCCATGTCCAGCACCCGGGCCGACGCATCCAGCGGCGGGAGCCGGTCGATCATCGACTCAATGGTGCGGTCCGAGGCGGTGCGGATGTCAGGCGTTTCAGCATAGCGGCCGATATGCAGGTCCTCGCCGCCCCAGATGGTGGAGTAGAAAGTGTCGGCGTCGTCGCTGTCGTAGTAATCCTCGGTGATGTCGCGGATATCGGTCCCGGCGGTCTCACCACCGCCCCAGCGTGCCAGGTGCAGCGCCGATTTTTCCGCGACATGGATGTAGAAGTCGGGATCGTCCTCGGCATAGGTTTCCTGAAAATCGCCATAGGTGCGGACCCGCTCGAACCCGGCCTCGCGGAACAGGCGGCGCATGTAGTCCTTGCGGATCGGGCAAAGGTTGAGCGTGTATTCCGACCCGTCGGGGAAGGAATAGCGCATCCGCACCAGCCCGTCGTCGATATGGTCAGGCTCGGCCGTCACCTTGTCGCCGCAGTAGTAATACTTGTGCTTGCTCGAAAACCCGTGGTCGAGCATCGCATCATAGTTGCGCTGGTCGAGGATGAGGATGCCGTCGTGCTTGAGCGCGGCGTAGAACTCGGCCAAGGCGCGGCGGCGGTCGGACTCCTCGTAGAGATGGGTGAAGGAGTTGCCCAGACAGACGATCGCGTCGTACTTGCCGTTGATATCGCGGTTGAGCCAGCGCCAGTCGGCCTGTGCGGTCTTGAGGATCAGCCCGCGGCGGCGTCCGTTCTCGAAGGACTTGGCCACCATCGAGGCCGCCCCGTCCGAAGCGGTCACATCAAAGCCCGCCTCGGTCAGCCGGACCGAGTGAAAGCCGGTGCCGCAGGCCACGTCGAGCACCCGTTCCTTGCCCCGGGCGCGCAGGATGTCGATGAAGAACTGTCCCTCGCTCTCGGCGCGGCCCGCCCAGTCGATCAACTCGTCCCACTTGTCGACGAAGGTCCTGACATATTCCTTGCGGTAATGGTCGGTCTCGCGATCGGCCAGCGGATCGTCGCTGTAGACCTGATCGGTCATGGTCAGCTCAGCGTTTTCGGCCATCATGTTGCTCATTTCTGTCTCCGTTCCAAACTGTCCCGTCACCGGCGATGCGAATGCTCGCCGGTCGCGCAATATCACTGCGCGAGCCCCGAAAGGCGGCACTGACTTCTTTGCCCACTTCGATGTTCACCGCGGCCAGCGTGATCGCGCTGCGGGCGGCAATGTGGTCAGGTCCAGGTTCTGCGCGGGTCGGTGCCAAGCGGGTCGCCGGCTCGGCTCCGACACAAGGCGTCAGAGTGCTGCCCGATATGCAACGCGACCTTCACGAACAAATTGCGACCATACAACCCCCATTTGCGACATTTTTTCTAATATGCTGATTCAAATAGGGAAAGACCGATTAGGCGGGATTCTCCGCTGCGAAATGCACCGCCGACGACATCGGGTGCCACGGTCATAATTCACCCATATGAAGGGCGAGGAGA
This sequence comes from Roseovarius sp. A46, assembly GCF_004126395.1. Taxonomy (NCBI): domain Bacteria; kingdom Pseudomonadati; phylum Pseudomonadota; class Alphaproteobacteria; order Rhodobacterales; family Roseobacteraceae; genus Roseovarius; species Roseovarius sp. A46. The sequence goes on from NZ_PVWS01000021.1 coordinate 8,350, forward strand.
ACCGCGGGCTGCGCGCATTGGACCGTTGGGCATGACGAAATGAAATGGACCCGGCTCGTTCAGGCCGCGTCCGTGCCTAACTTGTCCTCAATCGCCGCGGTGGAGACTGGCAGGCTGACCAGTTCGGTCAGCTTAAGGATGCCCCCAATCCCTACAGCAGCGGGCTCGGAGAGCGGCAGCGGTCTGCCCACGGCCCTCGGGGCATCAAGCGCGACATTCACCTTGAGCCAGTGTCCGAACTTCGGCGGATCGCTCACCAATATTCGGATTGACTTGCCCCGCCCTCTCCTAGCTCTTCGTTCCCGTGGCACGTCGAAACAGGCGCGTCACGATCACGAAGAAGAGCGGTACGAAAATCACCCCCAGAACGGTGCCCGAGATCGTCCCGCTAAGCACGCCCGAGCCGATCGCGTTGCGCCCGCCCGAGCCCGCGCCCGAACTGAGCACCAGTGGCAGAACCCCGAGCGAGAAGGCCATCGAGGTCATGATGATCGGGCGGAAACGCTGCCGCGCGGCTGTGGCCACCGCGTCGATAACCCGTTCGCCGGCCTCGTGCCGTTCGCGGGCAAACTCCACGATCAGGATCGCGTTCTTGCCCGTCAGGCCGATGACGGTGAGCAGCCCAACCTGGAAAAACACCCCGTTCTCGAACCCGCCCAGCCACGCGCCGGTGAGCGCGCCGACGATGCCGATGGGCATGGCGAGCATGACGGCAAAGGGGATCGACCAGCTTTCGTAAAGCGCGGCCAGCGACAGGAACACCGCCGCGAGCGACAGCGCATAAAGCAACGGTGCCTGATTGCCCGAATCGCGCTCTTCCAGCGAAAGGCCGGTCCATGCCAGGTCGAACCCGGGGCCCAGCTCTGCGGCGAGCCGCTCCATCTCGGCCATCGCCTCGCCGGTCGAGACGCCGGGGGCGGGAGAGCCCTGCAACTGCACCGCGGGAATGCCGTTGTAGCGATAGAGCCCCTGCGCGCCGTAATCCCACCGACCTTCGGCGAAATTCGAGAACGGGACAAGCCCGCCGCTGGCATTGCGCACGCGCCATTTCTCGATATCGGTTGGGGTGGCGCGCGCCTCGGCCTCACCCTGCACATAGACCCGCTTGATCCGGCCTTGGTCGATGAAATCGTTTACATAGGTTCCGGCCCAGGCGATTTGCAGCAACTCGCCCACATCGGTAGGGGTCAGCCCCATCGCCCCGGCCTTGCGCCAGTCGATATCGAGGTTGAACTGTGCCGCGTCCTGCAGCCCGTTAGGCCGGACCGAGCCGATGAGATCGCTTTGCGCGGCCATGCCGAGCAGCCGGTTGCGCGCCGCCATCAGATCGGCGTGGCTCTGCCCGCCGCGCGCCTGCAGATAGAGATCGAAACCGGAGACGTTGCCCAGCTCGATCACCGAGGGCGGCACGACAGGAAAAACCTGCGCGTCGCGGATCTGACTAAACGCGCCAAAGGCCCGGCCCGCCAGCGCCTGCACGCTCTGCCCCGGTTCCGTCCGCTGGTCCCAGTCCTTGAGCTGCACGAAGGCAAGACCCATGTTCTGGCCGTTTCCAGAGAAGCTGAAACCGACGACGCCAAACATCGAGTCGACCACCTCGGATTCCTGTTCGAGGTAATAATCCTCCACCTTCTTGACCACGTCGAGCGTGCGCTCGGCGGTCGCCCCGGTCGGGGTCTGGATGAGGGTGAAAAGGATGCCCTGATCCTCCTCGGGCAAAAACCCGGTCGGCGTGCGCAAGAACATCAGCGCCATGCCAAGGGCCAGTGCCAGGTAAACGACGAATACCCGCACGGGGCGGCGTACCGACCAGCGCACCGTGCCGGCGTAGCCCGAGATCAGCCCATTGAAACCAGCGTTGAACCACGCGAACGGGCCGCGCCGTGCACCGTGCCCCTTGGGCTTTAGCAGCGAGGCGCATAGCGCGGGCGTCAGCGTGATCGCCACCACGACCGAGAGCGCCATGGCCGACACGATGGTGATCGCGAATTGCTGATAGATCACCCCCGTGGAGCCGGGAAAGAACGCCATCGGCACGAAAACCGCCGACAGCACCATCGCGATCCCCACCAGCGCACCGGTAATCTGGCCCATGGATTTATGCGTGGCCTCGCGCGGGGGCAGGCCCTCTTCCTCCATGATCCGCTCGACGTTTTCGACCACCACGATGGCATCATCCACAAGCAGACCAATGGCCAGCACCATCGCCAGCATTGTCAGTGTGTTGATCGAAAATCCCGCGACCGCCAGCACCCCGAACGTACCTAGAAGAACCACCGGCACCGCCAGCGTCGGGATCAGGGTTGCGCGCAGGTTCTGCAGGAACAGCAGCATCACGAGGAACACCAGACCGATCGCTTCGAACAGCGTCTTGACCACCTCCTTGATCGAGATTTCCACGAACGGCGTGGTGTCATAGGGGATCACGTAATCGACACCCTCGGGAAAGAAGCGGGCGAACTCGGCCATGCGTTTCTTGACCGCACGCGCCGTCTCGAGAGCGTTCGCGCCAGGTGCCAGCGTGATCGCCATGCCCGACGCGGGATCGGTGTTGAACCGCGCGGTCGTGGCATAATTCTGCGCGCCGATCTCGACGCGGGCCACATCGTCAAGCAGCACCAGGCCACCATCCGTTTCCGCGCGCAGCACGATCTGGCGGAAATCCTCGGGCGTATTCAGCAGCGATTGCGCGGTGATCGTGGCATTGAGCTGCTGTCCCTCCACCGTGGGCCGCGCACCGAATGCGCCCGCCGAGATCTGCGCGTTCTGCGCCGAGACCGCCGCCACCACGTCGGAGGGCGACATCCCGAAGGCGGCCAGCCTGGACGGGTCGAGCCAGATCCGCATCGCGTATTCCGAGCCGAACACCCGTACCGAGCCGACCCCCTCGACCCGGCTCAGCTCGTCAACGAGATTGGTGGACATGTAATCCGACAGATCGACCTGGTCGAGCGTGCCATCGGTCGAGATCATGCCCACGACCATCAGGAACCCGGCCGACGATTTCTCGACCGTGATGCCCTGCCGCTGCACGATCTCCGGCAGGAGCGGCGTGGCCTGGCCCAGCTTGTTCTGCACCTGCACCTGCGCGATATCGGCGTCGGTCCCGGTCTCGAAGGTGAGGGTGATCTCGGTATTGCCCTGCGAGGTCGAGCGCGACGAGAAGTAGCGCAGCCCGTCGAGCCCGGTCATCTGCTGCTCGATCATCTGCGTGACGGTATTGGCCACGGTCTCGGCAGAGGCGCCCGGGTAATTGGCGGACACGGTGACCGAGGGCGGCGCGATCTCGGGGTATTGCGCCACCGGCAGGAGCCGGATCGCCAGCACCCCGATCCCCATGATCAGGATCGAAATGACCCAGGCAAAGACCGGGCGGTCGATGAAGAAACGTGCCATGTGCCTGCGTCCCCTGCCCGGTTACTCTGCGCGGTCTTCGGGCGCAACGGTCGCCCCCGGCCCGGTTTTCTGAAAGCCCGCGACGACCAGCCTGTCGCCCGGGTCGAGCCCTTCGTCCACCACCCAGTTGCTGCCTTGGTCCTGCACGATCCCGAGCGGCGTCTCCTCGATCACGTTCTCTTCGTTCACGACCCATGCGGTCGGACGCCCGCGCCGGTCGCGCACCACGGCCTCCTGTGGCACGAGATACACCGCCTCTGCCACCTCGACCGGCATCTCAACCTGCACATACATGCCGGGCAAGAGAAGCAGCTCGGGATTGTCGAACTGCATGCGCAGCGTCACCACGCCGGTCTGCGGATCGACATTCGGTTCGGCGGCTTTCAAATGCCCGGTTTCGGAATACTCCGAGTCGTCGGCCAGAATGAGCCGCACCGTCGCATCAGCCCCGCGCAGCTCCTCTTCCGTCTCGCCGCGCCGCCAGCGGAGCAGATCGGCAGCGGACTGCGTTACATCCACGTAAACCGGGTCGATCCTGCGGATCACTGCCAGCGGCTGCGCCTGGCTTGCAGTGACCAGCGCGCCCTGCGAGGTCTGCGCCAGCCCAATTCGTCCCGAGAGGCGCGCCCGGATCGTGGTGCGCGACAGTTCGATCTCGGCAGAGTTGAGCTGCGCGCGAGCCAGCTCCAGCGCCGCATCGGCACTATCTCGTGTCGCCGTGGCCTCGTCGAGCGCCTGCTCGCTAGCCACGTTGCGTGCCCGCAATTCGACCAGACGCCGCTCCTCGCGTTCGGCAGCGCGCAACTGCGCCTCGGCCTGTGCCACGCTCGCGCGTGCCTGACGGACCGTTGCTTCGTAGGTCGCCCGGTCGATCTGATAGAGTGGATCACCTTCCGTCACATCCGCGCCCTCGTCAAACAGGCGTTCGGTGATGATGCCGTTGACCTGCGGGCGCACCTCGGCTTCGGCAGAGGCGGCGACACGGCCCGGCAGAAGCGAGGTTAGCGTCACGTCTTGTGGCGCAACAGTTATCACGGTGACCGGCACTGTTCCCTGCTGCGCCTGCGCGGCACTCGTCAGGGTGCACATGCTGGCCATGAGGATCAGAAGGAACCTTCGGAGAGAGGCCATCGCAAGCCCTTTCACTGTCAAGATTTGGCGTAATTGCCTCTGTTGAACTGCCAAGGAACGGTGGCGCTCTTTAGATATGTCTCGCCTGGAAATGGCAAGTGCACGGCCGACAGCAAACGGGCGAAAGCCTGCGTCACGCATTCCTGGGATTCCGGTCGTGTCGCAGCTTGAAATTTGAAATTGAAGGGGGCAACGCTGGCCACTCCGGATTACCCGAATGCTCCAACCTCCGAACAGAATAGGTCAACATCAACACGACATGGAACAAGCAACTGCGATCCTCTTCGCGGATATCATCGTGCGATGGCGCGACCTCTGCGATTGCCCATGCGTATTGCCGCCTGACAGCGCAGCAGGCACAAGTGTCTGGCAACTTGTGGGACGATTTCGGAAATGACCAATGGAAATCGAGAGAAGATCGACCTTCTAACCGGTCTCCTGCTGATCGCGATCACCTGTCTTGTCATCTTTCACGAATGGCATGTCGCGGCGTGGATGGCGCCCGCGAAACCTGTGCTTGTGGTGATGGTCGCCTGCATCTTCGCGGCGCAGGTGCGGTTTTCGCGCAAGGCATTTGTCGCGGTGGCGCTCGGCCTGACGCTGGCGCTGGCGGTCAGCACGGCGGACTGGCAGGGCACGGTTCTGGACGGGCTGGGTTCGGCGGCGTTCATCGCGGCCTTCTTCTCGGCGCTCTCGACCCTGCGCAATGTCGCACAGACCTCGCCCGCGGTGCAGGCGGCGGGCCGGTTTCTCTCGGGCCAGCGACCGGGTCGGCGCTATGCCGCGCTGACCGTGGGCGGCCAGGGATTCGCGTTGCTGCTCAATTACGGTGCCATCCAGCTCTTGGGCGCCTTGGCGCTCGCAAATGCCGGATCCGAGCCAAACGCAGAGGTGCGCGGCCACCGTATCCGGCGGATGCTCCTGGCCATTCAACGGGCCTTCGTGTCGACGCTTCCGTGGTCGCCCCTTTCCTTTGCGATGGCGATCTCGGTTAGCGTCGTGCCAGGGGCAAGCTGGTCACAGGCGATGGTCCCGGGGCTGGTTTCGTCCGCGCTTCTGGCCGGGGTCGGCTGGGGGCTGGATACCGCGTTCAAGCCAAGGCTGAGCGTAACACCTCGACGCCCCGAACCGAGCGGCTCCTGGGCCTCCATGTTGCCGATGGTCGCGCTGCTCGGGGTCCTGGTGGTCAGCGTCATCACCCTGTCTGCCGTCACGGACGTGCGGATCGTCGGGCTGGTGGTGGTTATCGTGCCGGTGATCGCGCTTGTCTGGATGCTCATCCAGCACTGGGCACATGCGCCCGTCCGGTCGGTGGCGATGCGGGTCGGTGATTACGTGACCAAGGAACTGCCGGGGTATCGCGGCGAACTCACACTGCTGATGATGGCGGGGTATATCGGCACCGTCGGCTCGGCCCTGCTGGGGCCCTTGATGCAGCATGCCGGGCTCGACCTTTCGGTGCTGCCCCCGTGGGTCATCCTCGTAAGCTTTGTCTGGCTCATCCCGCTGGCCGGGCAGGTCGGGATGAACCCGATCCTGGCCGTGACGCTGATCGCGCCGCTCATCCCCGGGGCGGACAGTCTCGGCGTGGCCCCGCCCGCCATCGTCGTGGCACTGGCAGCAGGCTGGGCGCTGAGCGGGGCCAGCTCGCCGTTCACCGCGACGACGCTGTTGATCGGATCCTTCGCCGGCATCAGCGCGCTGCGTGTCGGATGGGTGTGGAACGGTGTCTATACGCTAAGCTGCGGCATCGCCCTGTCGATCTGGGTGGTGCTTTACGCCTTCGTCTTGTGATGGCCGAATAGATGGCCGGCGCCGGTATTCAACCGCCTCGGTGTTCTGGCGAATGTTGTTGGCCGTTCGTTCCAAACCCGTGCATCTGAACCAACGTCAGGGCAACACCCTCGCAGCGTTCGCGGGACGCGGTTTCCGAACTGGTGATATCGCCTGTCCGTTCAAGGTCTTGGCCGACATCTCGACGATCAAGCAAGAAATGGTGGAGCCGAGGGGAATCGAACCCCTGACCTCGTCATTGCGAACGACGCGCTCTCCCAACTGAGCTACGGCCCCGGTGGGCGCTGATTTGCGCAATTTGCCTGCCAAGGTCAAGGGACAAAGCGCCGCTCAGAAGCACGGGCGCAGCACGTGCCCTGCATAGATATCGGCGAGCCGTTGCACCGCATCCTCGGGCGGCAGTTCCTCGTTCTCGCCGGTGCGCCGCGAGGTGAGTTCGACCACGCCGTTCTTGAGCCCCCGCGGCCCCACGGTGATCCGCCACGGCAGGCCGATCAGGTCCATCGTGGCAAACTTGCCGCCCGCGCGTTCGTCGCGATCGTCGTAGAGCGGCTCGAGCCCCAGCGCCGTCATCGCGGCATAGAGCGCCTCGCAGGCGGCATCGGCCTCGGCGTCGCCCTGCTTGAGGTTTACGATACCCGCGTGGAATGGGGTCACGCCCTCGGGCCAGATAATGCCCCGCTCGTCATGGCTCGCCTCGATGATCGCGCCCACGAGGCGGCTCACACCGATCCCGTGGCTGCCCATGTGCACCGGCACGGGTTTGCCGTCGGGGCCCTGCACGGTGGCACCCATCGGCTCGGAATACTTTGTTCCGAAATAGAAAATCTGTCCCACCTCGATGCCACGGGCGACGCGGCGGCGGTCCTCAGGGATCTCGTTGAACAGCGCCTCGTCATGGGTCTCGTCGGTGCGGGCATAGCGCGAGGTGAATTCCTCAAGCACCGCGCGGCACTGCGCCGGGTCGTCATAGTCGATCTCGCGGTCGCCGAATTTCAGGTCGGTGATGGCGCTGTCGTAGAACACCTCGGACTCGCCGGTTTCGGCCAGCACGAGGAATTCGTGGGTGTCGTCGCCGCCGATGGGGCCGGAATCCGCCCGCATCGGGATCGCCTGAAGGCCCATCCGCTCGTAGGTGCGCAGGTAGCTCACGAGGTGGCGATTATAGGCGTGCAGCGCATCTTCTTTTGTCAAATCAAAGTTGTAGCCGTCCTTCATCAGGAACTCGCGGCCGCGCATGACGCCGAACCGGGGGCGGACCTCGTCGCGGAATTTCCACTGTATCTGGTAGAGGGTGAGGGGCAGGTCCTTGTAACTGCCTACGTGGGAACGAAAAATATCTGTTACCAGTTCCTCGGCCGTGGGGGTATAGAGCAGGTCGCGCCCGTGCCGGTCCTTCATGCGCAGCATTTCCGCGCCGTAATCGTCGTAGCGGCCGCTCTCGCGCCACAGGTCAGCCGATTGCAGGATCGGCATCTGGATCGGGTTGTGACCCGCGCGCGCCTGTTCCTCATGGACGATATTCTCGATCTTTCTCAAGACCTTGAAGCCCAGAGGCAGCCACGAATAGATGCCCGCCGTCGCCTGCTTGATCATGCCCGCACGCAGCATCAGCCGGTGGCTGGCGATCTGCGCCTCGGCGGGCGTCTCCTTGAGGACGGGCAGGAAATAGCGGCTCAGACGCATGGGCGGGCCTCGTGGCTTGGGGGCGGATGTCGCGGCGGTTCTAGGCGAGAAGCCGAAGCGGGGCAAGACGCCGCGCGCGCCGCCCCGGCACCCCCGAACCTGCAGGTTCAGCGCACGAACCGCACGGTTCGCGGGGTGCGGCGGGCGGTGGGGCGACGCGACGTTAACGGATGGCGGCGGCGCGCGCTGTTCGCTAGCGCTGCCATCCCTGGATAGAGGCGCGGTTTGCGGGGCTTTGCATGGGGGGGGGCGATTGAGGAATGAGGTCCTCGGTCAAGCCCGAGGATGACGGGGATGACGTGCTGGGCGCTCTTGAAACCCCCGGCGTCACAAGCGATGTTGCGCACACGCAGCCGAAGGAACGCCGATGGCCCTGCCGGTCCGGGATCAGATCAAATACTGGGGCATCGCGACCGTCGCGGTGCTGGGGGTGCTATGGGTGCTGGGGGACGTGATCCTGCCCTTCGTGCTGGGCGCGGCGGTGGCGTATTTCCTCGACCCCGTCGCCGACCGGCTGGAGCGGCTGGGGATGAGCCGCATCTTCGCCGTGGCGACGATCACCGCGGTGGCGGTGCTGGTACTGGTCATCATGGCGCTGCTCATCATCCCGTCGATCGTGGCGCAGGCGATCGCCCTCTTCGACACCGCGCCGCAGCTTGCGCGCGATTTGCAGGGCTTTCTCGGCAAGCACCTGCCGTCGCTCTACGAGCCGGACTCGACGCTGCAGCAGGCGCTGCAATCGCTGGGCGAGACGGTGCGCGAGCGCGGCGGGCAGCTTTTGCAGACCGCGCTCAGCTCTGCCGCGTCGCTGGTCAACGTGGTGGTGCTGCTGGTGGTGGCACCGGTGGTCGCCGTCTACCTGCTCTATGACTGGGATCACATGGTGGAGCGGATCGACCACCTGCTGCCGCGCGATCACGCGCCGATCATCCGGCGGCTGGCGGGCGAGATCGACGCCACGCTGGCGAGTTTCGTGCGGGGCATGGGCACGGTCTCGGTGATCCTCGGCACCTATTACGCGGTGGCGCTGATGCTGGTGGGGCTGCAATTCGGCCTCGTCGTCGGGGCGGCGGCGGGGCTGGTGACGTTCATTCCTTATGTCGGCGCGATCTTTGGCGGCACGCTGGCGCTGGGACTGGCGCTGTTCCAGTTCTGGGGCGACTGGCTGAGCATCGGGCTGGTGGCCGCCATCTTCGTATCGGGGCAGGTGATCGAGGGCAACCTGTTGACCCCGCGCCTTGTCGGTTCCTCGGTGGGGCTGCACCCGGTATGGCTGATCTTTGCGCTGTCGGCCTTCGGCACGCTGTTTGGCTTCGTCGGCATGCTGGTGGCGGTGCCGGTGGCCGCCGCGCTGGGGGTGATCGCGCGGTTCGCCGTGGCGGAGTACCAGAAAGGCAGGCTCTATCGCGGGTTGGACGGGCGCGGCGAGGATCGGGGCGACGGATGACATCCCGGCAACTGGTCTTTGATCTGCCCGCGCGCACGGCGCTGGGGCGCGAGGATTTCTTCGTCTCGCCGGCCAACGCGCAGGCGGTGGCGCTGATCGAGGGCTGGCGCGACTGGCCGGCGCGAAAACTGGTACTGGCGGGGCCGCGCGGCGCGGGCAAGACGCACCTGGTGCATGTATGGGCGGCGCTGACGGGTGCGCCGATCGTGGCCGCGGGGGACCTGGGCGGTGCCGATATCGACGCGCTGGCCGCCGGGCCGGTGGCGGTGGAGGATGCCGATGGCATCGCCGGGCACGCGGAGGCCGAGGCGGCGCTGTTTCACCTGCACAACCTGGTGCTGGCGGAGGGTCACACGCTGCTGGTGAGCGCGGCCGTGCCGCCGCGGCACTGGGGCCTTGCCCTGCCCGACCTGGCGAGCCGGATGGAGGCCATGCTGCTCGCGCGGCTGGGGCCGCCCGACGACGCGCTGCTGGCGGCGGTGCTGGCCAAGCTCTTTGCCGACCGGCAGCTTGCCCCCGCGCCCGATTGCGTGCCCTACCTCGCGCGGCGCATCGAGCGCACGTTCGACGCCGCCCGCGCCACCGTCGCCGAGATCGACGCGCGGGCGCTGGCCACGGGGCGGGCGATCACGCGGCAGCTCGCCGCCGAGGTGCTGGACAATCGCGGTCACTGACGCCATCATCCGTCACCCGAGTGTTACACTCCGCCACCATAAGGCCCGCATGACTCAGGCTGATTTTCTCAGGAACCCCGCCCCCGAACCGGTCACGCCCGAGGGGCTGGACATTGCCGGGCCGGGCCGGTTCTTTAACCGCGAGCTGAGCTGGCTCGGGTTCAACTGGCGGGTTCTGGAAGAGGCGGAAAACCCGCGCGTGCCGCTGCTGGAGCGTCTGCGCTTCCTGTCGATCTCGGCCACCAACCTGGACGAGTTCTACAACGTGCGCGTGGCGGGCCTGCGTGAATTGGCCAAGGCGGGCAGCACCACGCCCGCCGCCGACGGGCTGACGCCCGCCGAACAGCTCGTGCTGATCAACGAGAACGCCCGCAGGCTGCTGCAAGCGCAGCAACAGGCGTTCGAGACGCTGCGCACGGAGATGGAGGGCGAGCGTATCTCGATCCTCACCCATGACGTGCTCGACGATACGGACCGCGAGTACCTGGCCGAGATGTTCCTGCACCGGGTGTTTCCGGTGCTGTCGCCGCTGGCCATCGACCCGGCGCACCCGTTCCCGTTCATTCCCAATCTCGGCTACGTGCTGGCGTTGCAGATGTCGCGCATCTCGGACAAGCGCCCGCTTCAGGCGCTGCTGCCGATCCCGCAGCAGATCGACCGGTTCGTGGCGCTGCCCGCACCCGAGGGAGCGCACCGATTCCTGCCGCTGGAGGAATTGCTGCTGTTGCATCTCGACAGTCTGTTCCCCGGCTACCGTTACAAGGGGCATTGCGCATTCCGCGTGTTGCGCGACAGCGATCTCGAGGTCGAGGAAGAGGCCGAAGACCTGGTGCGCGAGTTCGAGGTGGCGCTGAAGCGCCGCCGCCGCGGCGAGGTGGTGCGGATGAAGATCACCTCGGGCGCGCCCGAGGCGCTGCGCGAGGTCATCATGCAGGAGCTGCACGTCATCCCCGACGAGGTGGTGGAGGTGGACGGCATGATCGGGCTCGCCGATCTGAAAGAGCTGGTGCTCGATGCGCGGCACGACCTCTTGTGGCCGCCGTTCACGCCGCGCGTGCCCGAGCGGGTGCAGGATCACGGCGGCGACATGTTCGCCGCGATCCGGCAGAAGGACATGCTGTTGCACCACCCCTACGAGACATTCGACATGGTGGTGCGGTTCCTGCAACAGGCCGCGCGCGACCCCGACGTGCTCGCCATCAAGCAGACGCTCTACCGCACCTCGCGCAACTCGCCCATTGTCGAGGCGCTATGCGAGGCCGCCGAGGATGGCAAATCCGTCACCGCGCTGGTGGAGCTCAAGGCGCGGTTCGACGAGGCCGCCAACATCCGGCAGTCGCGGCGGCTGGAACGGTCGGGCGCGCATGTCGTCTACGGCTTCGTCGACTGGAAGACCCACGCCAAGATTTCCACCGTGGTGCGGCGCGAGGGCGACACCCTCGTGACCTATACCCATTACGGCACCGGCAATTATCACCCGATCACCGCGCGCATCTATACCGACCTGAGCTTTTTCACCTGCGACGCCAAGCTGGGGCGGGACGCGACCAAGGTGTTCAACTACCTGTCGGGCTATGCCGAGCCGGAGGGGCTGGAGAACATCTCGATCTCGCCCAAATCGCTGAAGCCAAGGCTGCTCGACATGATCGGGCGCGAGGCCGAGCACGCCCGCGCGGGCAAGCCGGCGGCAATCTGGGCCAAGATGAACTCGCTGATCGAGCCGGACGTGATCGACGCGCTTTATGCCGCGTCGGAGGCGGGGGTGAAGATCGACCTCGTGGTACGCGGCATCTGCGGGCTCAGGCCGGGCATCGCGGGGCTGTCGTCGAATATCCGCGTGAAATCCATCGTCGGGCGGTTTCTCGAGCATTCGCGCATCGTCTGTTTCGGCAACGGCGCCGGGCTGCCGTCAAAGAAGGCACGGGTGTTCATCTCTTCCGCCGACTGGATGGGCCGCAACCTCAACCGCCGGGTCGAGACGCTGGTGGAAACCACCAACCCCACAGTCAAGGCACAGATTGTCAGCCAGATCATGGCCGCCAACATGGCCGACGTGGCGCAAAGCTGGGTCATGGCGCCCGATGGCAGCTTCGTGCGCGAACCGACCCCCGAGGGGGAATTCGCGTTCAACTGTCACCGCTTCTTCATGGAGAACCCGTCGCTGTCGGGGCGCGGCTCGGCGGGGGCGTCGGACGTGCCGACGCTGACCCACACCGACGATTGACCCGCGCGCGCCCGCGGCCTAGACACGTCAGGGACCGACAAGGCAGACGATGGACGGCGTGAACGATCCCGCAGCGCACCGCGACCGCCCCTTCGGGCGTCCGCTCTTCGACAGCCCAGAGGCGCGCGCGCTATCCCGCGTGGGTGTGGTGGACGTGGGCTCCAACTCGGTGCGCCTCGTGGTGTTCGACGGTGCCGCGCGCAGCCCGGCCTATTTCTTCAACGAGAAGGTGATGTGCGGCCTTGGCGCGGGTATGGCCGAGACCGGGCGGCTGGATCCGCAGGGCCGCGCACGCGCGCTCGACGCGCTCAGGCGCTTTGCGCATGTGGCCGAAGGGCTGGGCACCGGCCCGCTCAACGCGGTGGCGACGGCGGCGGTGCGCGAGGCCGAGGACGGCGCCGATTTCGTCGCCGAGGTGGAGCGCGAGACAGGCATCCAACTCTTTGTCATCGACGGCCCCGAAGAGGCGCGGCTCTCGGCGCAGGGGGTGCTGCTGGGCTGGCCGGGGGCCTATGGCCTGGTGTGCGACATGGGCGGCTCGTCCATGGAACTGGGCGAGATCGACGGCGGCCGCGTGGGCCGCTGCGTCAGTGCCAAGCTCGGCCCGCTCAAGCTGCGCGATCTCAAGGGTGGCAAGAAGGCGCGCAAGGCGCTGATCCGCGAAACGGTAGAGCGGCTGCGTGACGGGCTCGGTGAACAGAAGAACCGGCTGTTCCTGGTGGGGGGCTCGTGGCGCGCGATCGCCCGCGTCGACATGGCGCGGCGCGGCTATCCGCTGCACGTTCTGCACGAATACCGCATGACCGCCGCCGACCTGCGCGCCACCATCAAGCATATCGCCAAGCACGACGCGGACGCGTTGCGCGCGCAATCGGGCGTGTCGGCGGCACGCATCGCGCTGGTGCCCTTTGCCGCCGAGGTGCTGCGCGAGGTGGTGCGCAGCTTTCGCCCGCATGACATCGCGGTGTCGAGCTACGGTATCCGCGAGGGGCTTCTCTATGAACAGATGCCGGAATCGCTGCGCGTGCGCGACCCGCTGATCGAGGCATGCCGCTTTTCCGAGGCCAAGGACGCGCGCCTGCCCGGTTTTGGCCAAGTGATCTATCGCTTCATCGCGCCGCTCTACAAATCCGCACGGCCCGAACGGCTGCGGCTGGTCAAGGCGGCCTGCCTGCTGCACGATGTGAGCTGGCGGGCGCATCCCGATTACCGCGCCGAGGATTGTTTCGACAACGCCACCCGCGCCAATCTCGGGGGGCTGAAGCATTCCGAGCGGGTGTTTCTCGGGCTGGCACTGCTGCACCGCTATTCCAACAAGCGCGCGGGCACGCGGTTCGACACGCTGGAAGAGCTGATTTCCGAGCGCGACCGCAACGAGGCCGAGATCCTCGGGCGCGCGCTGCGGCTCGCGGCGATGCTGTGGCTGACCGACGAGACCGATATCGCGCGGATGCGCTGGCACCCGCGGCGCAAGGTGCTGAGGCTCGATCTCGCCTCGGACGCCTCGGCGCTGTTCGGCGAGGTGGCGCAGGCGCGCTTCAAGGCGCTGGCCGGGGCGCTGGGGGCCGTGCCGGAGGTCCGCATAGGCAGGAAGAGGGTTTCGGTCTGAGCGCCGCGGGGCGCGGGCGGCGTTCAGTCCTCGGCCCACATGCGGTAGAGATTGCTCTTGGCCTTGAACAGCCGGTCGAAGGCCGGGGTCTTGCCCTGCGCGTCAAAGACCTCGCGCGTGGCCACGTCGAGATCGTAGAGCACCTCGCGCCGCGCCGTATCGCGCACGCGGCTGGTGATCCAGCCGACCACGGCAAGCCGCTCACCGTCCAACACCGGCTCGACCCGGTGCAGCGCCGATGTGGAGTAGAGCACCGCGTCGCCGGCAGCCGGCTGGATCACCCGTTCCTCGATCCCGTCGTCGATGCACAGCCCGCCGCCCTCGTAGTCGTCGGGGTCCGAGAGCGGCAGGGTAAAGGACAGGTCCGTGCGGCTGCCGTTCATGATCGGGTCATCGACGTGGAGGCCGTATTCCATGCCGGTGCGATAGCGCGACAGCAGCAGCCGGGCAAAGCGCTTGGGCCGCGCGGCGGCGAGAAACACCTCGTGGCGCATGAGCGCGCGGCGGACCTTTTGGAAAATCGCCTCGCGCCCTTTCGAGGGCTGCGCTTGCAGGTTGGCCTTCACGTCGCGGGCATAGCGCCCCGCGGTGGTCTTGCCATCGCCGAATTCGAGGCGGGCGGCGGCGTCCCGCAACGCCGCCACCTCGCCCGCATCGAGCACGTCACCGATGACGAGGATCATCCGCTCAGCCCAGCCCGAAGCCGGTGAGTTCGATCCGCGCCGCGGCCCCCATCAGGATCGAGGGGGCCATTTCGAAATCGCCCTCGCCCTGAAGATCGCCGAAGGCGGCGTTGGTGGCCTTTAGATGGTCGAGGATTTCCAGCCCCGCCGCCTTGATGGCGGGATCTTCGCTCTCGGCCATCTGCCGCGCCTCGCTCTCGACCACGCGCAGGAAACCCCATGCGTCCTGGTATTCGTGCAGGTTCGACACCTCGCCGCCCGCGACGGCGACGGTGTATTCCTCGCCCGCCACGCGGGTCAGCGCGGCCAGCCCCATGACCTGATCGGCGGGGGACATGGTGGCGCGCACCTCTTCCATCATGGCGCGGGCGGCCTCGAAAGCGGCGCGCACCTCGTCGAGCGGCGCGCCCGTTTCGGCGGCCTCGGCAATGGCCCCGATCCGGTCCTTCAGCGCGCCCTTGTCCATCGCCGCGAGCGGGGCCGCGACGGCGTCGTATTTCTCCTTGATCGGGTGGCCCATATGGGTGCGCGCGGCCTCTAGATCGCCCGCCTCGTACAGCGCGAGACCGGCGCGCAGGTGGCCCTCCATGAAGCTCAGATCGCGCTGCAGGCGCTGTTCGGGATCGGCAACACCGGCGTTGCCTTCGCCTTCGCCTTCGCCTTCACCTTCGCCCTCGGCGGCGCTGCCCTCGCCCTCGCCTTCGGCCTGCGCGAGGATGATGCCGGATTGTTCGGTCTCGACAGGGGTATAGCCGTCCTCGGACGCCGCGGCGCCGGTCGCGGTCATGCCCGCGAGAACGGTGCCGAGGGTCAGGGTGCGGCGCACGGTGACGCTGCGTGGTTTGGTCCGGTCGGTCATGAGTATCCCCCTGTTTCGCGTTAAATCCGACAAATTCTGTTGGAATTGATAGCTCCCCGACGGCATGGGGTCAAGAAGCCCGATTGCTTTGGCCAGTTTTCTCATCTGCCACACCACTTGCCACCGTGAGACGGGGGCAATAGGCTCCGTGCGAAACGGGACAGGACCATCCGACATGCACAAAAGACCGCTGGGCCGCACCGGCATCGAGGTGAGCGCGCTGTGCCTCGGCTCGATGACCTGGGGCGCGCAGAACACCGCCGAAGAGGGCCACGCGCAGATCGACCGGGCGCTGGACCGGGGCGTGAATTTCATCGACACCGCCGAGATGTATCCCACCGCGCCCGTCCGGGCCGAAACTACCGGGCGCACCGAGGAGATCATCGGCGATTGGCTCGCACGGACGGGGCGGCGGGATGAGGTGGTGCTGGCCACCAAGCATTCCGGCGCGGGTTTTTCGCACGCCCGCGGTGGCGCACCGATCTCGGCGGCGACCATACCCGAGGCGGTGGAGGGGTCGCTGCGGCGGCTGCGCACCGACTACATCGACCTGTATCAATTCCACTGGCCCAACCGGGGCAGCTACATGTTCCGGCAGAACTGGCGTTATGACCCCTCGGGGCAGGATCGCGACGCGACGCTCGCCCACATGGAAGAGGCGCTGGAAGCCCTGCAACGCGAGGTCGACAAGGGCCGCATCCGCGCCTTTGGCCTGTCGAACGAGAGCGCGTGGGGCACGGCGCAGTGGCTGCGGCTGGCCGAGGCGGGGCGCGGGCCCCGCGTGGCCTCGATTCAGAACGAGTATTCGCTGATGTGCCGCCTCTACGACACCGACCTGGCGGAGTTGAGCGTCAACGAGGATGTCGGCCTGCTGGCGTTCTCGCCGCTGGCGGCGGGGATGCTGACGGGCAAGTACCAGGACGGCGCGCTGCCCCCAGGGTCACGCATGACGATCAACACCGATCTCGGCGGGCGCCGCGTGCCGCGCGCCTTTGCCGCCGTGGACGCCTACCTGGAGGTGGCGCGCAAGCACGGGCTCGACCCGGTGCAGATGGCGCTGGCGTGGTGCCTGACGCGGCCCTTCATGTGTTCGGCAATCTTCGGCGCGACGCGCATGGATCAGCTCGACCGGGCGCTGGGCGCGGCGGACGTGACGCTGGGCGACGAGGTGCTGGCCGATCTCGACGCGACGCACAGGGCGCACCCGATGCCGTTCTGAGGGGGCAGTTCATCGAGGCGCGCGCCGCGCGCAGCATGCCGCTTCGGGCCAGGCCTCTCCCCTATCGCCGCCGCCCCATCCGTGCCTCGCGCATCAGAGTGTAGAGCCCCGAGGCCACGATCACCGCCGCGCCGATCAGCGTCCACGTATCGGGCCGCTCGGCAAAGACCAGCATCCCGATCCCCAGCGCGAACACCAGCCGCGTGTAGCGAAACGGCGTCACCACCGCCACCTCGCCCACCCGCATCGCCGCGACGATGGCGTAATAGGCCCCCACGCCGCAGGCCAGCGCCAGCCCGAGGTCACGCATCTGCACGCCCCCCGGCACCACCGGCCCGTCCCCGAACGCCAGAAGGATCGCGCCCGTCGGCACCAGCGTGGCAAAGGCATAGGCCGAGAGCTGTATCGACGAGATCGCCGCCGGCACCGCCCGTGTCGCCAGGTCCCGCGCCGCCAGCCCGACCACCGCCCCCACGGCAAAGAGCGAGGCGGGCGCAAAGCCTTCGAGCCCCGGGCGCACCACCATCAGCACGCCCGCAAACCCCACGAGGATCGCCGACCACCGCCGCCAGCCCACCGGCTCGCCCAGGAACAGCGCCGCACCCAGCGTGACGGCGAGCGGCGTCGCCTGAAGAATCGCCGAGGCCGATGACAAGGGCGTCAGCGCGATCGCGGTGACGAAACACATGGTGCCCGCCATCTCTCCGGTGTTGCGCAGGATCACCGGCCGCGCCAGCAAATCCCGCGAGAACAGCCGCCGCCCCTGCCCCAGGCAGATCGCGGCGAATATCACCGCGCCGCCCAGCCCCAGCACCATGATGATCTGCCCCACCGGCATGGCCCCGGCCAGCCGCTTGATGAACATGTCCTCCAGCGCGAAGCCGGCCATCGCCAGCACCATCAGCACGCTGCCGCGCAGGTTTTCCATTCTCGGGGGCCTTTCCTCGGGGGCGATCACCCCCTATTCGCACAGCCCGCGACGAGGCGAAAGCCACTGCCCTACGACAACACGACGATGCCGCTGTGCTTGGCCTTGTGCTCGGGTTCGACATGGATCGTCACCCGCGCATCGGGCAGCGCGCCCATCAGCGCCGCCTCGATCCGGTCGCACAGCGCGTGGGCGGCCTCTACCGTGGTCTCGCCCGGCACCACGAGGTGAAACTCGATGAACGTCACCGGACCGGCGTGGCGCGTGCGCAAATCATGCGCCTCCAGCGCGGTTTCGCCCTCGGCGCTCTCGGCGATGATGCGGCGGATGCGCACCAGCTCGTCATCCGACACCGCCTCGTCCATCAGCCCGCTCAGAGAGCCGCGGATCACGCTCCAGCCCGACCACAGGATGTTGAGTGCAACCAGCACCGCGAGCGCGGGGTCGAGCACCCACCACCCCGTCGCCACTGCCAGCGCCACGCCACCCAGCACCCCCACCGACGAGACCACGTCGGTCATCAGGTGCCGCCCGTCGGCGGCGAGTGCCGGCGAGCGGTGCCGCCGCCCCTCGCGGATCAGCAGCCACGCCCATACCGCGTTGATGAGCCCCGCCCCGGCATTGACCGCCAGCCCCAGCCACGGCGCATCGATCGCGCGCGGGCTCGCCAGCCCGTCCCACGCCTCGCGCAGGATGAACACCGCCGCCAGCACGATCAGCACGCCCTCCAGCACCGCGGCGAAGAACTCGGCCTTGTGATGGCCGAACGGGTGGTTGGCATCCGCCGGACGCCGCGCCAACCGCAAGGCGGCGATCACCGCCAGCGCCGTGGCCACGTTGACCACGCTTTCGAGCGCGTCGGACATGAGCGCCACCGAGCCGGTCACGCGCCACGCCACCACCTTGAGCGAGAGCACCGCAAGCCCCACCAGCACGCTGCCCAGCGCCAGCCGCATCACCCGGTCCATGTTCCGCGCTACTCCTTGTCCTTGCGCGGCACGCCGTAAAGCTCCAGCCGGTGCCCCACAAGCCGATAGCCCAGCTTCTCGGCGATGCGCTCCTGCAGGGCCTCGATATCGGGATCGACGAACTCGATCACGTCGCCGGAATTGACGTCGATGAGATGATCGTGATGGGCGCGCTCGGCATCCTCGTAGCGCGCGCGCCCGTCGCCGAACTCCAGCTTGTCGAGGATACCCGCCTCCTCCAGCAGCTTGACCGTGCGATACACCGTGGCGATGGAGATCTTCGGGTCGCGGGCGGTGGCGCGGGCGTGCAGTTCCTCAACATCGGGGTGATCGTCGGAAATCTCCAGCACGCGGGCGATCACGCGCCGCTGCCCGGTCATCCTCAGCCCCCTGGCCGCGCAGCGCTCGGTGATGGTGTCGCGCATCGCACGCCTCCGCATCGGTTACGCAAGCCGGGATAGCGCCCCAAGCGGCGCATTTCCACCCTTTTCAGGACCGCCGAGCGACCCCGGTCACTCCTGGATCGGCGTTATGGCGGTGGCGGGACATGGGGGACTCGCGTCAATGCGCGGATCAAGACATGCCTGCACGCCCCGGCTGCCGGTCGAAGCGTGGCACACTCCGACCACCGTTCCTGCCGGCAGCGCGACAACCACCCGTCAATGCGGCGCCACCTTGGAGAAGAGCTGGATCACCACGATCCCGGCGAGAATCATCGCGGTGCCGATCATCGCGGGCGCGTCCAGCTTCTGCCCGAAGATCACGTAGCCGATGGCGGCGATGAACACGATGCCCAGCCCCGACCAGATGGCGTAGACCACGCCCACCGGCATGTATTTGAGCGTCAGCGCAAGGAGGTAGAAACTGATCGCGTAGGCGACCACCACCAGCACCGACGGCCACAGCCGGGTGAATTGCTGGCTGGCCTGCAACGCCGTGGTGCCCGCCGTCTCGGCGAGGATCGCCAGCGCGAGAAAGATATAGACCTGGACGCTCATGGCAGACGCTCCTTGGATGGGATGTGGCCCCTCGTTACGCGAGCACCCTCGCGCGGTCCAGCCCGTCCCGCCGCTTGCCAGCGGCGCCCCGCTGCCCCATATCTCGGGTCATGTTGAAATTCACGCCGATCCTTCTGGCGCTTCTCTACGCGCTCGCGATGTATCGCTTCTCGGTCTGGCGCACCACGCGCGAGCTTGACGCGCGCTCGACCGAGTTGGCCGACCCGCGACTCAAGTCGGTGTTCGACCGCCTCGCCCGCGCGCTCGACCTGCCGCGCGTGCGCGTGCATCTCTACGAGATCGACCCGGTGAACGGGCTCGCCGCCCCCGACGGGCGCATCTTCATCACCCGCGGTTTTTACCGCAAGTTCCAGACCGGCGAGGTCTCGGCCGAGGAAATGGCCAGCGTGATCGCGCACGAGCTTGGCCACGTCGCCTTGGGCCACGCGCGGCGGCGGATGATCGACTTTTCCGGGCAGAACGCGCTGCGCACCGCGCTTGCCATGATCCTGTCGCGCTTCCTGCCCGGCATTGGCGTGTGGATCGCCAACGGCCTCACCACCCTGCTGGCGGCGCGGCTGTCTCGCGGCGACGAATACGAGGCCGACGCCTACGCCGCAGCACTCCTGACCAAGGCGGAGATCGGCACCGAGCCACAGAAATCGCTGTTTCAGAAGCTCGAGGCCCTGACCTCGGGGGCGGGCGGCCCGATGCCCGCCTGGCTGATGAGCCACCCCAAGACCGCCGACCGCATCGCCGCCATCGAGAAGCTCGAGAACCGCTGGCAGCGTTCGCTGCGTTAACGTCGTCCTCGGGCTTGACCCGAGGATCTCTTGACCGGGAGGTCCTCGGGTCAAGCCCGAGGATGACATCTCCACACCCATTGCGTTGCGCAAATCCCTTCCCACCTTCCACCGTGCGCTGCCCGGCGCGAACCTTGCGGTTCACCTCTCGAGCCTACAGGTTCGCCACGGTGCCGCTTGGCATTTTTTTGATCAAATTATCCTTGGCAAGCCCCCTGCCCCGCGATAGGCTCGCCAAAACCCCGTTCAGGACCTCCCCGATGGACCTCTCACAGTTCCAGACCTTCCGCGTGGCCGCGTGCGACCTCAACGGCAGGATGCGCGGCAAGCGCCTGCCCGCAAGCTTTGCCGACAAGCTCGACGACGGTAGCCTGCGTATGCCGCTAAGCGCCTTGAATCTAGATATTTTCGGTGCCGATATCGAGGGCTCTCCGCTGGTTTTCGACAGCGGCGACATTGACGGGCGACTGTTCGCGACCGACCGTGGTGCCGTGCCTCTGCCCTGGTTGGAAGAGCCGCAGGCGCTCGTGCCGATGGTGATGCACTACGAGGACGGCACGCCCTTCGCGGGCGACCCGCGCCACGCGCTCTCGGCTGTTCTGGCGCGTTATGCCGCCCGCGGATGGGAAGTGTTCGCCGCCACCGAGCTTGAGTTCACGCTTGTCGATCCATCCGGCAAGTCATTGAAAACAATTCGCGATCCACGCTCCGGACGGCGCATGAAGGCGCCTGGCATCCTCAGTTTGGGGCAGATGGACGCGTTCGACGAATTCCTATCTGCGCTTTATGCGGCGGGCGACGCAATGGGCATCCCGGTGGAATCGGCGATCTCGGAGGCCGGGATCGGACAGTTCGAATTGACCCTCCACCACCAATCCGCGCTGCGAGCCGCCGACGATACCTGGCTGTTCAAGACCCTCATCACCGGGCTTGCGCGACGGCACGGCTATGTCGCCACGTTCATGGCCAAGCCCTTCGACGCCGATAGCGGCAACGGCATGCACATGCATTTCTCGGTGCTCGATACCGAGGGACACAACGTGTTCGACGACGGCACGCCGCGCGGCACCGATGTGCTGCGCAGCGCGGTGGCAGGGTGCCTCGCGGCGATGCCCGCCTCGACGCTGATCTTTGCCCCGCACGCCAACAGCTACGCCCGCCTCGTGCCCGGCGCGCATGCACCCACCGGCGCGGGCTGGGGGTATGAGAACCGCACCGCCGCGCTGCGCATCCCCGGCGGCGCGGGCGCCGCACGCCGGATCGAGCACCGCGTGGCGGGTGGCGACATCAACCCCTACCTGACCTTTGCCGCCATACTGGGTGCTGCAATCACCGGCATCGACGACGCGATGACGCCCCCCGACCCGATCACCGGCAACGCCTACGAGGCGGACCTGCCGCAGCTTGCCGCCGACTGGCAGAGCGCCATCGACCTGTTCGAGGCCGATCCGCTGATCGCCCGCATCTTCCCCGCCGATCTGATCGCCAACCTGGTGATGACCAAGCGCCAGGAACACGCGCGCATTGACCAGATGGCCGCAGAGGATCACTGGAAGGTCTATCTCGAAACGGTGTAGGGTCCGGGAAAGCCCGCCGCCAAGATTTGATCAAACAACGGACACCCAAATGAAGATCGGCATCCTGAAAACCGGCCACGCCCCCGACATCGTGCTGGGTGAACTGGGCGATTACGACGCCATGTTCGCGCGGCTGCTGGAGGGGCACGGATTCGACTTCGAACCTTATAACGTGGTCGATGAAGAATTCCCTGACGGACCGCACGCCGCCGACGGCTGGCTCGTCACCGGATCAAAACACGGCGTCTACGAGGATCATCCCTGGCTGCCGCCGCTGGAGCAACTCATCCGCGACATCCGCGCGGCGGATCTGCCGCTCGTGGGTGTGTGCTTCGGCCACCAGGTGATCGCTCAGGCGCTGGGCGGCAAGGTGGTCAAGCACCCCGACGGCTGGCGCGTGGGCGCCACGACCTACGAGATCGACGGCCGCCCCTACACCCTCAACGCCTGGCACCAGGACCAGATAATCGCGGCCCCGCCGGGCTCGGAGGTGGTGGGCCGCGCCGAAGGCTGCGACATCGCCGCGCTGCGATACGGTCCGCGCATCTTCAGCGTTCAGCCGCACCCCGAGTTCAATGCCACCATGATGGACCGTCTGATCGAGCACCGCGCCATCGGCGTGGTTCCCGATCCGTTGCGCGATCATGCGCGCGCCCGGCTCGACACACCGACCGACACGGACGCGATGGCGCAGACCATCGCCGACATTTTCACGAAAGGCGGCTGAGATGGCTGATTTGAAAGAGTTCGTCAAAGGGCTTCCCGAGGCGGCGCAAGCCTATCTGGAGAACCGCCGCCTCGACGAAGTTGAATGCATCATCTCGGACCTGCCCGGCATCGCCCGCGGCAAGGCCGTTCCGGCGACGAAATTCGCCCGGCAAGACTATTTCCACCTGCCAGATTCGATCTTTTACCAGACCATCACCGGCGACTGGGGCGAAGCCGCGGGCGACGAAGGTTTTATCGAGCGCGACATGATCCTGCGCCCCGACATGTCCACCGCGTCGGCCGCGCCGTGGACGGCGGACTGGACGATACAGGTGATCCACGATGCGTTTGACCGCGAGGGCGCGCCGATCCCGTTCAGCCCGCGCAACGTGCTGCGCCGTGTGGTCGAGATGTATCACGCGCGCGGTTGGAAGCCCGTGGTCGCGCCCGAGATGGAATTCTTCCTCGTGGCGCGCAACCTCGACCCCGCCCAGGCGATCAAGCCGATGATGGGCCGCTCCGGTCGCCCGGCGGCGGCACGACAGGCCTATTCGATGACCGCCGTCGATGAATTCGGCCCGGTGATCGACGACATCTACGATTTCGCCGAGGCGCAGGGCTTCGAGATCGACGGCATCACGCAGGAGGGCGGTGCCGGGCAACTCGAGATCAACCTGCGGCACGGCGATCCGATCAAGCTCGCCGACGAGGTGTTCTACTTCAAGCGGTTGATTCGCGAGGCGGCACTCAAGCACGACTGCTTTGCCACCTTCATGGCCAAGCCGATCGAGGACGAGCCGGGCAGCGCCATGCATGTCCACCACTCGATCCTCGATATAGAGACCGGGCGCAACCTCTTTGCCGGGCCGCAGGGCGGTGAGACCGACCTGTTCTTTCACTTCATCGGCGGCTTGCAGAAACACCTGCCTTCGGCCATCGCGGTGCTGGCACCTTACGTCAATTCCTATCGCCGCTACGTCAAGGATCATGCCGCGCCCATCAACCTCGCCTGGGGCCGCGACAACCGCACCACCGGGATCCGCGTGCCGCTGTCGGGCCCCGACGCGCGGCGGGTCGAGAACCGAATGGCCGGGATGGACTGCAACCCCTATCTTGGCATCGCCGCGAGCCTTTCCTGCGGCCTGCTGGGCATCCTGAACGAGGAGTGGCCCGACAAGCAGTTCAAGGGCGATGCCTATTCCGGCGAGTCCGACATTCCCAACGTGATGGGCGAGGCGCTGACCCTCTTCGAGGAGGCCACAGCACTGCACGACATCCTCGGGCCAGAGTTTGTCCGTGTCTACGCCATCGTGAAACGCACAGAGTACGAGGAATTCCTGCAAGTCATCAGCCCGTGGGAACGCGAGCACCTGCTGCTCAACGTCTGAGCCCCGGGGCGCGGAAGGAGAGTATTTCGGGAGAGATGAAGCCATGAACCTGCTCCATGCCAATGACCGGCGGGGGGAGTATCCGCCAAGCTGGTACGCCGCCACGACCGAGCCGCTGCCGCCGTTCCCGCCCCTGCGCGGCGCGGCGCGGGCCGATGTCTGCGTTGTGGGCGCGGGCTATACCGGGCTGTCTGCGGCGTTGCACCTGGCCGAGGCAGGGCACGACGTGGTGCTGCTCGAGGCGCAGCGCGTGGGCTTTGGCGCGTCGGGGCGCAATGGCGGACAATTGGGCAGCGGGCAGCGGATGGAGCAGACCGCGCTGGAGCGGCTGGTGGGCGCGGATGACGCGAGCCATCTGTGGCGACTGGGTGAAGAGGCCAAGGACCTCGTCAAGGGGCTGGTGGCGCGCCACGGCATCGCCTGTCACCTCAAGCCGGGCGTGGCGCACGCCTGTTTCACCCCGCGCGAGATGGACGAGGAGCACGCCTATGCCGCCCATCTCGCCGCGCGCTACGGCTATGAGCAGATCGAGACGCTGGACCGCGAGGCGATGCACGCGCTCTGCCCCTCGCCTGCCTATCACGGCGGCACGCTGGACATGGGCGCCGCGCATCTGCACCCGCTGGCCTTTGCCTTGGGGCTGGCGCGGGCGGCGCAGGCGGCGGGGGTGCGTATCCATGAGGGCGCGCAGGTGCACGACATCCGGCGCGGGGCCAAGGCCCGCGTGGCCACGGACGCGGGCCATGTCGAGGCGGATCACGTGGTGCTGGCCTGCAACGGCTATCTCGGCGGGCTGGACCGGCGGGTGGCCACGCGCGTCATGCCGATCAACAATTTTATCATCGCGACCAAACCGCTGGGAGAGGACGCCGCGCGCGTACTGACCCGCGACGTGGCGGTGGCGGACACGAAATTCGTGGTGAACTATTTCCGTCTCAGCCATGACAAGCGGCTTCTGTTTGGCGGTGGCGAGAGCTATGGCTACCGCTTTCCGCGCGACATCCGCGCCACGGTGCGGCGGCCCATGCTCGAGATATTTCCGCATCTGGCGGAGGTGCCGCTCGACTACGCCTGGGGTGGGACGCTGGCCATCACCATGAAGCGCTTGCCGTATCTGGCAAGGGTCGCGCCCAATATCCTGTCGGCCTCGGGCTATTCGGGCCACGGGGTGGGCATGGCGACGCTCGCGGGGCGGCTGATGGCCGAGGCGGTGCGCGGGCAATCGGATGGATTCGACTGCATGACGCGCGTGCCCTGCCCCGCCTTTCCCGGCGGCACGGCACTGCGCAGCCCGCTCCTGGTGCTGGCGATGAGCTGGTTCGCGCTGCGCGACCGGCTTGGGCTCTGACGGGCTTTGACAAACCGTCACAATTCGGGCCTATATGTTCGGGAAAGCCGAAAGTCACTTTCAGGAAAGCCGAACACATGACGCAAGCCCCGAATGTCCACGACGCCGAGCCGATCCCCGAAGCCGCGCGCGCCGAGATCGAGCGGCTGCTCCTCTCCGGCGACCTGTTTCGCTACACCGCTCCGCTAAACGCGCCGGTGACACTGCTCGAGCACGAATTCGCGGAGATGATGGGCACATCCTATGCGCTCGCCGTGTCGTCGTGCTCGGCGGCGCTGTTCCTGTCGCTCAAGGCGCTGGGGCTGCCCCGGGGGGCAAGGGTGCTGATCCCCGGTTTCACCTTTGCCGCGGTGCCCTCCTCGGTGGTCCATGCCGATTGCGTGCCGGTGCTGTGCGAGGTGGGCGAGGATTACCGGGTCGACATCGCCGATTTCGAGGCGCGGCTCGAGGGTGTCCAGGCGGTGATCGTCAGCCACATGCGCGGCCACACCTCCGACATGGACGCGATCATGGCGCTGGCAGAGGCGCGCGGCGTGCCGGTGATCGAGGACGCGGCGCATTCGCTGGGCACGCTGTGGCGCGGGCGAAAGATCGGCACGATAGGACGGGTAGGCTGTTTCAGCTTTCAGTCCTACAAGCTGGTGAACGCGGGCGAGGGCGGCATTCTGGTCACCGACGATGCCGACCTCGTGGCGCGCGCGGTGATCATGTCCGGCGCCTACGAACACAATTGGGCCAAGCACATGGACGGCCCCGATGAAGCGCTCGACGCGGCCTTTGCCCGCTGGCAGAACCGGCTGCCGCTCTACAACCTGCGCCTGTCGAACCTGTCGGCGGCGATCATCCGCGCGCAACTGCCCGAGGTCCCGCGCCGCGTTCAGGCGGGCCGCGCCAACCACGATCACGTGGCCGGGCGGCTCGACTCGTCGCCGCACCTGTCGGTACCTGCCCCGCTCGACGGCGAGGTGCGTGCGCCCGATTCGATCCAGTTCAACCTCGTCGGGCTGAGCGACGCGGAAACCCGCGATTTTGCCGAGAATGCCGCTGCGCGCGGTGTCAAGGTGCAGGTGTTCGGGCAGAGCACGGACAACGCGCGCGCCTTCTGGAACTGGGGTTTTCTGCCCGGACCCGCGCCCGACCTGCCGCGCACGCGGGCGATGCTGATGCGGGCCTGCGACGTGCGCCTGCCCGCGCGGCTGACACGACAGGACTGCGATACCGTGGCCGATATCCTGCTCGAGGCGGTGGCAGAGGTGACGGGTGCGCGTCGTGCCTACGGCACCTGACAAACGCAAAGGGGCCGCCCGCGATGCGGACGGCCCGGCATTCGTGTGAGCGGTGAGCGCAAGGGTTATTCCGGCTTGCCCGCCTCGATCGAGATCTCGACCTGCACCTCGTCGCTGACATAGGGCGCGAACTTGCCGAGCCCGAAATCGGTGCGCGTGAGCGTGGTCGTGGCGTCGAACCCGACCCAGGGGCGGTTCTCCATCGGGTGGGCGTCGGCCTTTTGATTCATCACCGTGTCGAGATCAACCGATTTGGTGACGCCGTTCATGGTCAGATCACCGGTGATGATCGCGGTATTCTCGCCCGTCACTTCGATACCGGTCGAAGTGAAGGTGACCATGTCGCCCGCCTCCGCGCCGAAGAAGTCATCGGACATGAAATGCTCCTCGCGTGCTTCCCAGCCGGTGAACATCGACATCACCGGCATGGAAACGCTGACCGAGGAATTGGCCGGGTCGTCCTCGTCGAACTGGATTTCACCCTCGAAACCCGAGAACATCCCCGTGGTCGTCGAGAAGCCAAGGTGGTTGTAGGTGAACACGACCTGGCTGTGGGCGGGGTCGAGTTCGTAGGTCTCGGGCGCGGCATGGGCCACGGAGGCGGCAAGTGCGAACGCGGCCGAGGTAGCGGCGGCGAAGAGAGTCGGTCTCATGTGCAAAAAACTCCAATCCTGCAATCGTCAAGCGATACGCAGGAAATTGGATCATTCACGGCAGAGAACAATTGCACAGTTTCAAACAACCCCTGTGGACAGGCGAACACTCGCCGCGGCCTGCCAACGGTCAGCGTGCGGCGGCGAGCGCCTCGCGCAGGAGCCGTTCGCGGTACCTGCCCGCCACATGGAGCGACACGACAAGCCGCCCACTGCGGTCGCGCGCGCTCAGCAACCCGTCACGCAGGGACAGTTCGGGCAGATCGTCGAGCGGGTGCACCGACACGTGATGTACGCCGCCGTGACCCCGGGTCAGCACACGCAACTCGCGCGCGGTACGGTCGATTTGCACCTCGGGGCGCCTGTCGGGCAGGCGCGCGGCGTGGAGACAGAGCGCCCCGAACCAGAAAAGACCTATCGAGAACAAAAGCTTGATAAGCATCATAGCGGGATCGGCGCCGTGCGTCGGCAGCACCCAGAGCCCAAGCGCGGCCGCGATGAGCCCCGCGCCCGCCAAACGCAGCACGAACCGCACCAGACCGCGCCCCCCGTCACGAACGGGAATGCCGGGATCGCCGCCGCGCAGGGGCGGACCTGCGAGATCGCAATCGAAATCGGAATGCGCAACCATGATCCTCTCCTTCCCTCGACAGACCCATTCTGCGCGGAAATCGTGCCCGGAATTGGGCAACCCGGGGGCCAAGGCCGGATCCGGCGCGATCGCCCTTGCAGGCGCGGATGCAGCACGGTATACGCCGCCAACCTTTCGCAAACGTTATGGACCGCGCAGACTCTCGTGGACGGGCAGCGAAAGGGTATCGCCCGCCCTATGAAATGCGCCTTGACAGAAGTGGAGACGACATGCCGCTTTACGAGCATGTGATGATCGCGCGCCAGGATCTTTCCAACGCGCAGGCAGAGGGGCTCATCGAGCATTTCAGCACCATTCTCGCCGATAACGGGGGCAAGGCCCTCGATACCGAGTACTGGGGCGTCAAGACGATGGCCTACAAGATCAACAAGAACCGCAAGGGCCACTACGCCTATCTCAGGACCGACGCACCGGCCGCCGCCGTGCAGGAAATGGAGCGCCTGATGCGTCTGCACGACGACGTGATGCGCGTGCTGACCATCAAGGTCGATGCCCACGAAGAAGGGCCGTCGGTGCAGATGCAAAAGCGCGAGGAACGCGGCGAGCGCCGCGAGCGCCGTTGATCCACCACCTGAGAAAAGGACGATAAGTAATGGCTACGAAACCGTTTTTCCGCCGCCGCAAGGTCTGCCCCTTCTCGGGCGAGAACGCGCCGAAGATCGACTACAAGGACACCCGCCTGCTTCAGCGCTACATTTCCGAGCGCGGCAAGATCGTGCCGTCGCGCATCACCGCCGTGTCGGCCAAGAAGCAGCGCGAGCTGTCGCGTGCGATCAAGCGCGCGCGCTTCCTCGCGCTTCTTCCCTACGCCGTGAAATAAGGAGGCGAGACCATGCAAGTGATCCTTCTGGAACGCGTCGCCAAGCTTGGCCAGATGGGCGATGTCGTCGAGGTCAAACCCGGCTTCGCACGCAACTACCTGCTGCCGCAGGGCAAGGCGCTGTCGGCGTCCGAGCGCAACATCGCCGATTTCGAGGAGCGCAAGGCGCAACTCGAAGCGCAGAACCTCGAGACCCGCAAGGAAGCCGAGTCGCTCTCCGAGAAGCTCGACGGCCAGCGCTTCATCGTGATTCGCCAGGCCTCGGACGGCGGCAACCTTTACGGCTCGGTCAGCACCCGTGACGTGGCCGATGTCGCCATTGCCGAGGGCTTTACCATCGACCGCAAGCAGGCGATCATCCGCCAGCCGATCAAGACACTCGGCCTGCACGAGGTCGAGATTCACCTCCACCCCGAGGTGATGGCGACGATCACGCTCAACGTGGCGCGTTCGCCCGAGGAAGCCGAGCTTCAGGCCTCGGGACGGACGATCCAGGACGCTGCCGCCGAGGAAGAGGCCGCAGCGGATTTCGAAATCGCGGAACTGTTCGACGATATCGGTGGTGCCGCCTCGGACGACGACGCCCCCGGAGCCGCCACCTCGGAAGACGAGAGCGCCTGATCGGCCACCGGCACGCAGACGTCAAGACGCACCGCGCGGCCAGCCCGCGCGGTGCGTTTGTCATTTTGGCGGATCGCTCGACACGCGCCTTCATCCCATGCTAGCGTTGGAAATGTTCGTATGTGCTCGCTTTTATCTTGACATTACCTGGCAGGGCACAACCATGGGATTACCTCGGGCGGGGCACGATCATGTGTCATGGCCCAGTACGGTTGACGCGGTGGCGTGTTTCCAGGGAGAGAACGGTTCTGAGAAGCGGCGCGCGCCGCGGCGGGAGGCACCATGATGGGTGACGCATTCGACCAGGCCGGGCTTATCGACCTCGCCGAATTGCCCGATGCCGCGCAGGATTTCGACGCCTTTCTGCACGAGATACGCGACCGGTTCGGTGTCGATCACGTCGCCTATGCCGGAATGAACCCGATCAATCGCTCGGTTATTGGTCACGTCACCTACGGCAAGGATTGGCAAGAGCATTACGCCACCCAGGGCTTTCACCGCATCGACCCTACCCTGCACAGCGCGCGCCGCTCGATCGCACCGGTGGACTGGTCGCGGCTGGAGCGCGATCTCGACTATCTCACGGTGTTTCGCTCCGCCCATGATTTCGGCATCTCCGACCAGGGCGTCACGATCCCGGTGCGTGGCCCCTATGGCGACATCGGCGGGCTGAGCCTGACCTGCGGTGGCTCCAAGACGGAGTGGAAGGCGCTTTGCCGCGAGAACCTGCACGTCTGGCAGGCGCTTTCGGTACATGTGCACGACCTTGTGATTAGTTCGGACAGTTTCTCGAGCCTGTTGCGCGGCCCGTCGATGTCAATGCGCGAACGCGAGATCCTGCAATGGACGGCTGAGGGCAAGTCGCAGCAGGATATCGCTGATATCCTTAAGATTTCTCACCGCACGGTCGAGGTTCACCTGCGCTCGGCGCGCCACAAGCTATACGCGCTCACCACGGCACAAGCGGTCGGTCGCGCGATCTCGATGGGGCTCATTTACCCCGGCTGAGGCGATTCCATACGGGATTTCCCCAATAGCGTTCCCCACAGCTTCCCCTAATCTCAAGGCTGCAGCCGCGTCACTCACGTTCGCGACTTTCATACGGCCAACTCAAGGGGATGAACACTATGATACTGATCGTTGACGCACTCAACAAGCATAAGTTTCCGATGGTTCTCGACCAGATGTTCCGATTGCGCGCCCGGGTCTTTGCCGGGCGGCTGGGATGGGACGTGACCATTACAGACGGGCGCGAGGAAGATCAGTTCGACGCGCTCGATCCAGCCTATGTCATCGGGCTCGACGAGGCAGGCAATGTCGTGGCGTGCGTGCGCGCGCTGCAAACCACAGGGCCGCACATGCTGTCGGACGTGTTCCACGCGATCCTAGACGGCGAGCCGCCGCTACGCAGCGCAACCTTGTGGGAATCCACGCGCTTTTGCGTCGATACAGAGCGGCTCGGGCGCGGGCGGTCTCGTGGCTCGGTCACCTACGCCACGTCCGAGTTGATGCTGGGCGCGGTGGAATACGCCATGCGTTCGGGCATCAGCGACGTGGTCACGGTGATCGACCCGGTGATGGACCGGGTGCTCAAGCGCTCGGGCAACGCGCCCTACGACTACGTCGGCAAGACCGTGCAGATGGGCAAGGCTGCGGCGCTGGCCGGGCTTCTTGACTGCACGGAAGAGCGGGCCGCAAGCATCCGCGAGGTGGCGGGGATCGAGGGCGAGGTATTCCTCACCGACGACGAGGCGCTCGCCCTGCCCGCGATCGCTGCGCACGTACCGCGCAAGTCCGCGCTCGAGATCTATTGCGACGAGCAGATCGCCGCGGCACGCAACGTTGACGAACGCATCGCCGCGCTGAAGCTCAAGGCGGCGCTCGCCGACAAGATTCGTTCTCACTCGCAAGTCGGTGCCTGACCCCCATCGGGCCTGGCCCGCCCGGCGCAGGCGCCGGGCCGGGTGATCGAACGAAGAGGGCCGCCCCAATCTCCCCGGGGCGGCCCTTTGATCGCTTGGCGACGGTCTTGCCCTATAGGGCTTACTCGTCGTTCATCTCCTCGATCGCCTTCTCGAGGTCTTCCTTGGACACTTCCTTGTCAGAGACATCGGCCAGTTCGACCACGTAGTCGATCACCTTGTCTTCGAAGATCGGTGCGCGCATCTGCTGGCGCATCTGCGGGTTGTTCTGCACGAATTCAAAGAATTCCCGCTCCTGGCCGGGGTACTGGCGCGCCTGGTTCATCACCGCCTGCGTCATCTCGGCATCGGTCACCTCGACCTCGGCCTTCTGACCCAGTTCAGCCAGCAGAAGCCCGAGCCGCACGCGCCGCTCAGCGAGCTTCGTATGCTCCTCGGTCGGTTCGATATCGGGATGGTCGTGGCCTTCGTGCTCGGGGTTTTCCTCGTGCCAGAGCTGGTGCGCGATCTGCTTGGCCTCTGTCTCGACCATCGTCGGCGGCAACTCGAAGGTCACCTTCTCGTCAAGCGCGTCGAGCACGTTACGCTTGAGGATCGCGCGCGCGGCTCCGGCATATTCCTGCTCGAGCCGTTCGCCGATCTGCTGCTTGAGTCCGGCAAGGTCCTCGGCGCCGTATTTCTGCGCCAGTTCGTCGTCGATCTCGGCGGCGACGGGCTCCTTCACGGCCTTTACCGTGCAGTCGAACACCGCTTCCTTGCCCGCCAGATGCTCGGCCTGGTACTCCTCGGGGAAGGTCACCGTTACGGCCTTCTCCTCGCCCACCTTGACGCCGACGAGCTGCTCCTCGAAGCCGGGGATGAAGCTGCCCGAGCCGAGCGTGAGCGGATAATCCTCCGCGGCCCCGCCCTCGAACGGCTCGCCATCGACCTTGCCGACGAAATCGACCACCACCTGGTCACCGTCCTTGGCCTTGGTGCCCTTCTTGCGGTCCTTGAAGTCCTGCGCGCTCTCGGCAAGGTTCTTTAGGGCCTCGTCCACGGCCGCGTCGTCGGCCTTGACGACCATCCGTTCGAGCTTGAGCGTGCCGAGATCGACCTCCGGGATTTCCGGCAGCGCCTCGTAGGTCATCTCGATCTCGACGTCGTCGCCTTCTTTCCACTCTTCGTTGGCCATCTTCACGTCGGGCTCAAAGGCCGGGCGCTCGCCTTTCTCGGCGAAATGCGCCTTCATCGCGTCATCGACGCTTTCCTGCATCGCCTCGCCGAGGACCCGCTGGCCGAACTGCTTTTTCAAAAGCGGCAGCGGCACCTTGCCCTTGCGGAACCCCTTGAGTTCGATCTCGGGTTGCGCTTCCTTGAGCTTGGAGGTGACCTTGTCTTCGAGAGCCTGCGCCGATAGCACCATCTTGTAGCTGCGCTTGAGACCTTCGTTGAGGGTTTCGGTGACCTGCATGTTCGTCCTTTCCTATGCATCGGGCCGCGGAGGCGTCCGCGGCGGTCAAGATCGCGGCCCTTCTATGGGTGGGCACGGGCACACGCAAGGAGAAACCGGCCCGCGCGACGCCTGCCGCGTGCGGGCTTCAGCCCGGCAGGCCGGGCTTGACGGCGGTGCCCTTGGCGAGCGAGGTGCGGCGAGTCATGGGGATCATGTGCCCGGCCTGGCGCATCGCGCCCACCTCCATGATCATGCCGCTCACGGCCTTGGCGTGCGGTCGCTCCTGTAGCCGCTCGAACCAGGTGCGGATGCGGGGAAAGCGTGCCCACTCCTCCGCCGGGATGATCGCGCCGGCCTCGTGCGAGACGAATTCGTGAAACGCCAGCAAATCGGCAAAGCTGATCTCGTCGCCGCAGAGGTGGGTGTGGCGCTCCAGCCAAGTCTCAACGATCGGCATGGATTGTGCCAGCATGTAGCGGCCCATGGCGATCTCTGGGGAATAGTCGCGCGGACCCCAGATGCATTCTGCGAAGCGCGTGTAGAAAAACGCCCCCGCCCCGCGCCGCAGCATGGTGGAGTGGAAATGCGTGTATTGCTGGATCAAGGCCCGCTGCCGCGTGTCGCGGCCCAGCCAGTTGCCCGGAAGGTCGAACCGTTCGGAGAGGTAGAAGCCGATGGCGGCGCTTTCCCACAGGGTGAAATCGCCATCCACGAGGATCGGCACCTGCCCGGTGGGGTTGTAGGTGGTCTTGAAGTCGTCGGTCTCGTTCTCGCCATCCATCAGGTTGACGATCACCTCCTCGAAGGGAACGCCCGTCTCCAGCATGAGCTGATGCACCGCCCGGCAGGGCTGCGACGTGGGATGGTGCAGGAATTTGACGGTGCCGGTCATGGTTTCTCCTCACGCCCGCTCCTCTCCGCGGGATCGAGCCCTGGGGCCGGAGTATGCACCGGCATCACGGTGAGTGAACCTAAATCGCACCTGTTGACGAAGCCGTGAACGGCCCCCTGACCCGTCCCGGCGGCCAGCTATTGGCGTTTCGCGGTGCATGCTCGCGCGGCGGCCCTCGCGACTACGAAACCATGTCGAACAGAGGCTTTCGAAAAATCTTCGGGATTGGCGGACATTACTGCGGTTGCTAGAGCCCGCTACAAAGACGACGACGCCGGTAAGAGAGGAAGATATGGGCAATCGTGTAGACATCAGGCCCTTGGTCGTTGGGGATTATCGTGCTGTTGGTCGCATCTTCTTCTGCGCGGTCCATGAAGGCACAAGAGGAGCCTACAACTACGAACAGCGGCTCGCGTGGGGCGGAGAGACGATTCATCTTGATCGCTGGAAAAAACGACTGGAGACCCTGACGGGGTTCGTCGCGGAGATGGATGACGAGCCGGTCGGATTCTTCACTGTCGACCCAACGGGCTACATCGAAATCGCATTCGTTCTGCCATCAGCAACCGGGATAGGCGTGGGGCGCGCACTCCTGCGTGAAGCAGAACGGTGGGCCAAAGACCGTGGCGCAAAGCGACTTACAACCGAGGCTAGTTTAGTTGCCCGCCCCTTCTTCCTGAAGAGCGGTTGGCACGTGGTGATGGAGGAGCGGGTCGAGCGAAGAGGCGTGATCCTGACGCGCTGCAAGATGCACAAGGCGCTGGGCTGAGGCGTTTACCGCGCGTAGCTAACCTCGTCCGCACCACGAAATGCAAAGGGCCGCCCCTGGAGGCGGCCCTTCCATTGATCTGGCAGTTGCCGACGATCAGCGCTTGGAGAACTGGAAGCTCTTGCGCGCCTTGGCCTTGCCGTATTTCTTGCGCTCGACCACGCGGCTGTCGCGGGTGAGGAAGCCGGCAGCCTTGAGCGCACCGCGCAGGGACGGATCGTAAAGCTGGAGCGCCTTGGATACGCCATGCTTGACGGCGCCCGCCTGGCCAGACAGGCCGCCGCCCTTGACCGTCGCCATCACGTCGAACTGGTCCTCGGTGCCCGACACGGTGAACGGCTGCTTGAGGATCATCTGGAGCACGGGGCGTGCAAAATAATCGTTGATCGGCTTGCCATTGACGACAACCTTGCCCGAGCCGGGCTTGATCCAGACGCGGGCCACGGCGTCCTTGCGCTTGCCCGTGGCGTAGGAGCGACCGAGCGCGTCGCGCACCGGCTCGCGCGGCGTCTCAACGGCCTCGGGGGACGCGGTCACCTCGCCTGCGACGGCTTCGAGACCTTCGAGGGATTTGATTTCTTCAGCCATCAGTAAGCCACCCGCGTATTCTTGGAGTTCATGTTCTTGACGTCCAGAACCTCGGGGTTCTGGGCTTCATGGGGATGCTCGGTGCCGGCATAGACGCGCAGATGGGTCATCTGACGGCGGCTCAGCCGGTTGCCAGGCAGCATCCGCTTGACGGCCTGCATCACCACACGCTCGGGATACTTGCCCTCGAGGATTTCGCCGGTGGTGCGGCTCTTGATCCCACCGGGGTGGCCGGTGTGCCAATAGTTGGGCTTGTTGCGCTTGTTGCCGGTGAGCTGCACCTTGTCGGCATTGATGACAATCACGTTGTCACCCATGTCCATGTGCGGGGTAAAGCTCGGCTTGTGCTTGCCTCGCAGGCGCATGGCGATGATCGAGGCGAGGCGGCCCAGAACGACGCCCTCTGCGTCGATCACGATCCAGCTCTTCTCGATATCTGCCGGTTTTGCGGAAAACGTCTTCATTTCGGGCAGAACCTTGCTGTTATTCCAGTGATGTCCGGACCTCGGGCATGGCCGGGCCGGTCGATGGGCGGGTTATACGCGGGTTTTGCGCCACGTCAATGGCCCGCGCTCTTAATTAAATACTATATTTCAATCTGTTACAATTACGGTATTAATTTACCCCATCGCTCTTCCAAGTCTCGCCCCCGCGCGGCATGGGCCACGGGGCCGCAGGTCAAATTTATTTCGCACACTTGGCAGAAATGGCTTGCACGACTCAAGGCGCACCCCTATGTGCCCCTCACTTGATCGGGACCGATCCCAACTTCGGATGTCTTCCGGGGGGGCGCTAAGGGACCGACTGGATTCAATCTACTGGTAAGAAGGGGAGCGCCATGAAAGACGCCAACCTCTTCCAACTGGGGATCGGTCTGGAGACAGGCGCCCAAGAGGAAGACACCGCCCGCGGGATCACCCCCGCGAACGATCACACCATTTTCGCCCGCGACGTGCTGGACGAGGACCGCGAGGATCACTTCATCCGGCGCGATGGCACCGTGTTTGCGGGAACGCATCTCATCATCGAGGTGGTGAACGGCCACGGACTCGACGACGAGGGCCGCATCCAGCAGGCGTTCCGTGACTGCGTGGACACCTGCGGGGCAACGCTCTTGCACATCCATACCCACAAGTTCTCGCCGCAGGGCGTCTCGGGCGTGGCGGTGCTGGCCGAAAGCCACATCTCGGTGCACACTTGGCCCGAGATCGGCTATGGCGCGTTCGACGTGTTCATGTGCGGCGACGCCCGGCCGTGGCTGGCCGTGGACGTGCTGAAATCGGCCTTCGGCACCGCCGATGTCCGCGTGCGCGAACTCAAGCGTGGTGAGGGTCTCGTAAGCGAGGCCGGTGTCGCGGCATGAGCGACTGGACGCGCGAGAACCTGCATCCCGACTACGCGCAATCCCTGCGCGTGGACGAGATGCTGTATGACAGCAAGACCGACCATCAGCGGCTGAAGGTGTTCATGAACGGCACCTTTGGTCGCGTGCTGACGCTCGACGACGTGGTGCAGACCACCGAGGGCGACAATTTCATCTACCACGAAATGCTGACCCATGTGCCAATCCTCGCCCACGGGGGGGCGCGGCGCGTGCTCATCATCGGCGGCGGTGATGGCGGCATGGCGCGCGAGGTGCTGCGGCACGACAGCGTCGAACATGTCACGATGGTCGAGATCGATGCGGGCGTGGTGGATTTTTCCAAGGAATACCTGCCGATGCTGAGCGCGGGCGCCTTTGACGACCCGCGGCTGGAATTGGTGATCGCCGACGGGGCCGAGTTCATCCGGCAGACCAAGGGCGGCTATGACGTCATCATCGTCGATTCCACCGATCCCATCGGGCCGGGCGAGGTGCTCTTTACCGAGACGTTCTACGGCCACGCGAAACGCGCGCTCGCCGAGGACGGTATCCTCGTGACGCAGAACGGCGTGCCCTTCCTGCAGGGCGAGGAGCTGACCAACACCATGCGCGCCTTTCGCGCGCTCTTTGCCGACGCGACCTGTTACCTGGCCACAATCCCCACCTATGCGGGCGGGCCGATGGCCTTTGGCTGGGGCACCGACGGTACCGCGCGCGACACGCCGCTCGACGTGTTACAGGGGCGGCTCGATGCTGCCGGGTTCGCGCCGGACTACTACACCCCCGAGGTGCACAAGGCGGCCTTTGCCCTGCCCGGCTATGTTCGGCGGTTGATCCCCTGACCGGGAGCGCGGCGCGCCGCCAGCGCGCGCCGTTCGACGTCGAGCTTGCGGCGATAGCGTGACTGCACAATCTCGACCACGAACAGCACCACCACCGACAAATAGAAGGTGGTCTTGGACATCGACACCACCTCGTAGCCGAAGAACCTGAGCGCAAGGGTATCGTCATGCGTGGCATGCGCCGCCGCCTGCGCCGCCTCGCTCAACAAGACCCCCCCGACGATCAGCAGGATGAACAGGCCCAGCACCTCGTACATGCGGTTCTTCTGAAGGAAGGCGGAGACGTTGTCGGCCAAGAGCAGCATCGCCGGCCCCGACGGCAGGATCGCGCTGGCCAGCACCGCGAACACGTCGGTGATCGCCAGCGCCGAGAGCACCGAGCCAAAGGAAAAGATCAGGGATGCGAGGGACGCGCCAGACCGCTATTGGCCGATGTTCCGAAAGCCGGGCTAGCCGCCCGCCCCGGTATCGGTCGCAGCGTCTTTCTCGGCCTTGAAGCGACGCAGCCGCTCCATCAGGATCGCGCGGGCCTTGAGGTTGGCGCGGCGCACGCGCAATGCGGTGAGGAAGGCCTCTTCGGCGGTCTGCGAGGACGCGCCGAGCACCTTGGTGATCTCGCCCACGAGATCCTCGTCGCCGGTGGCATCGATCGCCTTGATGACGTCGCGGGCCAGTTCGTCAGCAAGGTCTTCTGTCACGCCCATGATGCGGCCTCAGCGGGTGGTTTCGGTCAGGCGGCGCTTGACGTAGTCGGTAACGCTGTCGACCATCGTGTCCATGTAGGGATCGCGGAAGAAATGGTCCGCGCCCTCGATTTCCTCATGGGTGATGGTGATGCCCTGCTGCTCCTTGAGCTTGGCAACGAGATGGGTGGTATCGGCGGGCGGGGCCACGCGGTCGGCGGTGCCGTTGATGACGAGGCCCGACGCTGGGCAGGGCGCGAGGAAGGAGAAATCGTACATGTTGGCGGGGGGCGCCACAGAGACGAAGCCGGTGATCTCGGGCCGCCGCATCAGCAATTGCATCCCGATCCACGCGCCGAAGGAAAAGCCCGCGACCCAGCAATGCTTGGAATTGGCGTTCATGGATTGCAGGTAGTCGAGCGCCGAGGCGGCATCGCTAAGCTCGCCCACGCCCTGATCGTACTCACCCTGGCTGCGTCCGACACCCCGAAAGTTGAAGCGCATGACGGTAAAGCCCATCTTGTAAAAGGCGTAATGCAGGTTGTAGACGACCTTGTTGTTCATCGTGCCGCCGAATTGCGGGTGCGGGTGCAGGACGATGGCAATAGGCGCATCGCGGTCGCGCTGCGGGTGATACCGGCCTTCGAGACGGCCCTCGGGGCCGGGAAAGATTACCTCGGGCATTTATGCTCTCTTTTTATGTCACTGTCCTGCGCAGGCGAATTTCTTGACGGAACCGACGCCGCGCTCTAGGCAAGCGGGATCATCGACACCGATGCGGCTGAAGGCCGAGATAAGCCCTGCGCCGTCCAAGGTCAATCTGTGTCGCTCCGTATCGAGGAGGAAGGGCCATGAAACTCAGCACCAAGGGGCGCTACGCGATGGTTGCGCTGGTCGATATCGCGCTTCAGCCCGAGGGTGAGGTGGTCACGCTGGGCGAAGTATCGCGGCGACAGGATATCTCGTTGCCCTATCTCGAACAGCTCTTCGTCAAGCTGCGCCGCGCGGGGCTGGTTGAATCGGTGCGTGGCCCCGGCGGCGGCTACCGGCTGGCGCGCCCGACCTCGGAAATTCGCGTGGCCGAGGTGCTGGCGGCGGTGGACGAGACGGTCGACGCGCTGCACAAGGGGGCGGGTGCGTCGGGCGGGGCGAGCGGCAGCCGCGCACAATCGCTGTCGAACCGGCTCTGGGAGGGGCTAAGCGCTCATGTCTACGTGTTCCTGCACCAGGCGCGGCTGAGCGACGTGGTGGGCAACGCGCTGGCGCCCTGCCCGGCGGTGCCGCATCTCTTCTCGGTGGTGGATGACGAGTAGCGGCTTGCGCGCTGTGCATGGCTCGGGCAGGGTAAACGCCCGGACCCCGTAAGGAGCCCCGCCGCGTGGCCAGTCTGAACCGCATCGTCATGCAGAAAGCCACCCGCCGCTGGATCGAGGCGCTGGAGCCGGAAACACTCGATGCCGCCGAGATTTCGGGCAAGTTCGGGCGGCGCTTCGCCTTTCGCAGCTACACGCGCTTTCGCTATCCGCGCCACGACATCTGCGAGGGCGCGTTTCATGATGCCGCCGGCGCAGTGCAGCAATTCGACCTGATCCTCGCCAACCAGGTGTGGGAGCACCTCGACCGGCCCTATGCCGCCACGCGCCACGTGCGCGAGATGCTGCGCGAGGAAGGCTGGTTCTGGCTCGCCGTGCCGTTCTTCATCCCGTATCACGGTGATCCGGTGGATTGCTCGCGCTGGAGCGCGCGGGGGTTGAAGAACCTGCTCATCGAGGCCGGATTCGACGCGCGCAGGATCACCGCCCGGCAATGGGGCAACCGCGCCGCCGCGCTGCGCAACCTCGAAGGTCCGTGGCCGCCACCCTACGACCCCGAAACCGACGACCTGACCGACGAGCCGGATTTTCCGATTTGCGCCTGGGCGCTGGCACAGAAATAGGGCGCGGCAGCCCTTGCGGCGTCTTGCGTTCAATCGCCTTCACGCGGCACGCTTCAACCCCTTGATTTCGCGTGTTCGAGGAGCTCAAAACCGGTTCCCGCTCTTGAGCAACATGCTCTACTCGGGCTTTGCCCCCGGCATCAACCGGGCCAGAGCGCAGAACCGTTCGAGATCAACTGTCTCGGCTCGATCTGTGGGCGAGATACCGGCGGCCAGGAGCCGATCCTCGATATCGGGGGCCGCCCCCTTGAGCGCCGCGCGCAGCATCTTGCGCCGCTGGTTGAAGGCGCGCGCCACCAGGCGTTCGAGGATGCGCGCATCCGCAGGATAGCGCGGCGTGGGCAACGCAGTGAGGTGCACCACCGCGCTCGACACCTTGGGCGGCGGGATGAAGGCGCTGGGCGGCAGGTGCATGACGATCCGCGCATCCGTGCGCCACTGTGCCAGCAGCGCCAGCCGTCCATAGGCCTTGGACCCCGGCGCGGCGACGATCCGCTGGGCGACCTCGCGCTGGAACATGAGGGTCAGCGTCTCCCACACGGGCGGCCATTCCGTGGGCGTGAGCCAGCGCACCAGCAACTCGGTGCCCACATTGTAGGGCAGGTTCGCGACCACGCGGATGGGCGGCGTGAGATGCGCCAACGGATCGATGTCAAGCGCGTCTCCCTCCAGCACGGTAAGCCGACCTGGCGCGGCCTCGGCAATCTGGGCCAGCGCAGGCAGGCAGCGCGGGTCTTTTTCCACCGCGAGGACGTGGCGCGCGCCCTCCATCAAAAGGCCACGAGTGAGCCCGCCGGGGCCGGGCCCCACCTCGAGCACGTCGCAGGCGCTGAGGTCACCCGCCTGGCGGGCGATCTTGGACGTCAGGTTGAGATCGAGCAGGAAGTTCTGCCCGAGAGATTTGCGCGCCGAGAGGCCATGCGCCGCGATCACCTGCGACAGCGGCGGTAGCGCATCCAATCCGCTCATGCCGCGCGCGCCCGCGCCAGCCGGTCGGCCATTTCCAGCG
The DNA here is from genome assembly GCF_004126395.1 of Roseovarius sp. A46. Lineage (NCBI taxonomy): Bacteria > Pseudomonadati > Pseudomonadota > Alphaproteobacteria > Rhodobacterales > Roseobacteraceae > Roseovarius > Roseovarius sp. A46. Next base: position 49,261 of record NZ_PVWS01000021.1, read on the forward strand.
CCGCGACGAGCGAGGTAGGATCGGCCACCCCCTGCCCGGCGATGTCGAGCGCGGTGCCGTGATCGGGAGAGGTCCGCACGAACGGCAGGCCCAACGTCACGTTCACGCCGCGGTCGAAATCCAGCGTCTTGATGGGAATGAGTGCCTGATCGTGATACATGGCAATGGCCGCGTCATAGCGCGCCCGCGCCGCCGCGTGGAACATCGTGTCGGCGGACATGGGGCCGCGCAAATCCATGCCTTCGGCGCGCAGCCGGTCGAGCAAGGGCGCGATCATCTCGATTTCCTCGCGGCCCATACGCCCGCCCTCGCCGGCATGCGGATTGAGCCCCGCCACGGCGAGCCGCGGCTCCGGGATACCGAAATCGCGGATGAGCGCGGCGTGCGTGATGCGGATCGCCTCTTCGAGCCGGTCGGCGGTGAGCGCGCCTGGCACCTCTGCAAGGGGAATATGGATGGTCGCGGGCACCACGCGAAGGCTGGGCCCCGCGAGCATCATCGCCACCCGGGCGCCCCCTGCGAGATGGGCAAGATACTCGGTATGACCCGGGAAACCGAACCCCGCCCCCTCTAGCAACGCCTGCTTGTGGATAGGCGCGGTGCAGAGCGCCGATGCCGCGCCTGCCTGCACCAGATCAACGCCGCGGGCGATCACGTCGATGACGGCCTGCGCCTGCGCTGGTTGCGGCACCCCCGGCACGCGCGGCCCGGCGAAGGGATGGGGCAGTACCGGCAGCGCGTCACCGCAGGCACGCGCGGCGTCCCCCGGCGCGTCGATCACCGCAAGCGGAGTGTCCTCGGGCAGGTGCGCCGGGTCGCCGATCAGGAAAAACGGCACGCGCCCGCGCAGCTTTTCCCAAGCGCCTGCGGCGATCTCGGGGCCGATGCCCGCGGGCTCTCCGCAGGTGAGCGCGATCACGGCTCGACGATCCGCGCCTCGGCCAAGAGCTGTTGGAGATAGCCATCGGCCAGCGACTGGATGCGCTGGTTGCGGATGAAGTTGGTCAGGTTCTCGATCGAGGGTTGCTCGTCATCGAGCTTGGGCGTGCGCCCGCACAGCATCAGGAACATCAACGTCTGCCCGTTCGAACGGGTCAGCCGCGTCGAGCTTTCGCCGGGGTCGAGCAGCGCAAGTTCGGCGGCGATGTCGGCGGGGATCTCTTCCGGCGCCTTGCTCACGCGGTCGAGAACCTCGGGGGGCTGATCCTGCGCCACGCCGTAGAGATCGTCGCAGGTATCGACCCGGGCGCGCACGCCGGCCGCGTGCGACAGCGCCTGTTCGCTGCGCCCGCCGGGGATGTAATAGCTGGCGTACTCGATCGCGGAATATTCCGGCTTTGGTGCCGAGCCCTCGCGGATGTCGCGCATGTAGATAAGCGCCAGCCCGCCCTCGACGGGGAGCGGCTCGGACACCTCGCCGGGCGCGAGGCCGAGCGCCACCTGCCGGAGCGCCTGCGGCAGGTCAGACACCGTCTGCCAGCCGAGCCGCCCCCCGCGCCCCGCGGTCAGTGCCGCCGAATGCTGACGGGCAAACCGGGCGAAGGCCCCTTCGCTATTGGCGGTGGCGATGCGCGCGGCAAGCCGCTGCTTGTCCTCGGCGTCCTCGACGCTGGTTACCGGCAGCACGATCTCGGACAACAGCACCCGCACGGACGCGCCGCCCGACAGCGCCCGTGTGGCGCGGTCGATCTCTTCCTGGCTGACCGAGACGCGCCCCGCAAAGCGCGCGGCGGTGACCTCGCGCCAGGTGACACCCGCGCGCACGAATTCGGTCAGCGACTGCTCCGACACGCCCGATTGTGCCAGCGCGGCGATCAGTTGCTCGGCGTTCATCCCGGCACGGCCGGCGAATTCCTCTATGCCCGTGCGCAGCGCATCCTCGCTCAGGGAGATGCCCATGCCATTCGCGACTTCGAGCTTGATACGCTCCTCGATAAGCTGCTCGCGGGCGAGCTGCGCCGGGTCGCCGGGCGCGCGGAACAGCGTCAGCATGCGCGCGCGCTGCTGAAGCTCGTAGCGGGTGATGGCGCTGTCATTGACGAGAATGACCGGCGCGAAAAGGTTCTGCGCCCGGGCCGGACCGGATGGCAGTAGCCCCACCGCGACCAGCACGGCAAGGCACAGCGCGGCGAGGAGGAAGGGCGCGGGGCGGTGGCTCGGGGTCATTCTCATCATTTCCTGCATGTGCGAGTGAAACTCTTGTCGCGCGAAGCGGCGGAAAAACCCCGCAGCCCCACGATAAAACCGATGTTGGTCTCGGGTTCAAGGATAGTCGAGGAGGTGAAGCGGCGCGAGACCGAAAGGGTGATGTCCACGCATTCGTTGGTGTAGGTGATCCCCGCCCCCGCCTGGATGCTGCGATCGGTGGCCGCGTCATAACGCCACTCGGCGCTGGCCGTCCAGTTATCGGCAAAGCGGTGGTGCCCGTCGAAGGACCACTCCGACACGGTCGAGGGGCGTTGCTCGGCGGGATCGGAGGGCAGCCATGTATAGGTCGCGCCAAGATCGGTGCGGGCATTCTGCCAACTGACCCGTGCCTCGGCCTTGGTGGTGTCGAACACGTCGTCAAAGAGGCTACGCCCGGTCACGACAAGCCCCGACTGATTGCGGTACTGCGCGGCCACGAGCAGATCCGACCGGCGGTCGCGCAGGCCCGAGGAGCGGGTGAAGCTGGGTGCGCCCGTGGGCTCGAGCAGGCGCTCGTCGCGGATCACGTGGCCTAACGCCAGCCGCCCTTCCCAGCCGTCGGGCGACACCCGCGCATAGCTCAGCCCGACAGCGCCGCTCACCCCGCGCTCGCGGCGACCGGACGATGGAAATCGTGAGATGTTGAACAGGTTGCCCTCGTCGAACTCGACCGCGGTGCTTTCCTCGAAGGGAATGTCCGGGTTCGAGCCGCCCGACCAGGCAAGCTGGGCCACCGGCTCGATCACGTGAGCCACGCCTCCGCGCGTCGTCTTCATCAGCGGCCAGCGCAGGCGAACGGCAGCGCTCGGCGTGATCTCGGTGGCCTGGCTGCGTGCCGTCACCCCGATCTGGGCAATCTCGAAATGATCGAGCGCGAGCCCCGTCTCGACCGTGGCAAGCACCCCCGAGGACAGTGCCCATTGCCGCTGCCAATTGGCCTCGGTGGTAAAACGGGTCACGTCGTGACCGTCGGCGAAGATGTCGAAATCCGGGCCGTCGGTGCGCAGGCTGGACGTGCGGTAATGGCTGTGCGCGAGCGCCGTGAGGCTCAGCTCGCCCCCCAGCCGCGACGGAAATATGCGCCGGGTATATTCGCCGTCAGCGACGATGCTGGGCAAGGTGGAATCGCTCTCGTTTACGCGCAGGCTCTGGAAATGGTCGAGCGCGAGGCGGGTGTACTCGTCGCGCCGCGCGCGCTCGATCGAGACGCCGCTTCGCAGGCGGTTCTTGGTGGAGAATCCGTGATCGAGCAGAAAGGTATCGTCGCTCGCCAGTTCAAGATCGAAGCGGAGAAAGAAATCGCGCGGCAGCCCGAACCGACCGGTAGCAAACAGGTAGCCGCGGGTCGAGCGCGGGTTGAAATCGTCGTCGGAAAGCGCGGTATTGATCTCGATATCGCCGTTTCGGAACGCCTGCCGGTAACGCAGCTCTATCCGGCGCGAGTCGGTTGCCCAGAACGGGGCCACGGTCAGGTCGCGGTGATCGTCCAGAACGATGAAATAGGGAACCCGCACGCCGCTACCAAGCAGGGTGGAGTTGACGAACTCGGGCGTGAGAAACCCGGTGGCGCGATCCACCGAGCCGTCGGGCATCCGCAGCCGCGGCAGGTAGAGGACCGGCGTGTCGAGCACGCGCAGTTGCGCGTCGTAGAAATAGAGCCGCCGCTTCTCGCTGTCGTGGATCATCCGCCGGGCGCGGATCTGCCACAGCGGCGGGCGCCCGGTCTCGCAGATCCGGCAGGACGTGACTGAAGCCTTGTAAAGCTCGGTGACGCGCGCGTCCGTGCGCCGCATCCGATGCGCGGCGAGCTGGAGCTGGTCCTGCATCACCATTCGGGCGCCGCGCAGGATGCCATTGACGAGGTCGCGGTCGAGCGATGCGCTGTCGGCGACCACCACCGTCTCACCCTCGTCCTCGGTAAGTGACAGCGGCCCGGTGATCTCGAGCCGATCCGTTGCGCGGTCGTAGACGATCTCCCGCGCGGTGAGCCGCCGCCCGTCGTGGAACGCCTCGACATTGCCTCGCGCGATGAGCCGGTTGTCGGTGTCCAGCATCACATCATCGGCCACCAGCATCGCCGGATCGGGTGGCAGGTCCTGCGCGGCGAACGGCTCCGCCCCGGTGAGGAGCGCGCCCACGAGCGCGAGGATCAGCCGCAGCGCCCGCATCAGCCATCCTCCAGGTGCAGGATCAGGCCGACCGCCAGGAACAGCGCCGCCACCGGCGGCACCCACGCCGCCAGCGCCACCGGTATCTGCCCGTTCTCACCCAGTATCTGCGCGAAATTGCGCACGTAATGCAGCCCGAACCCGACAATGACCGCGGTCAGCACCCGCAACCCGACATTGGCACCGCGCACATGGCCGATGGTGAACGCCGCCGACATCAACACCAGCGCCACCAGAAAGACCGGGCGTGCCAGTTCGCTCTGGAACCAGACCGCGTAGCGCCGCGCCGAGAAGCCCGCCGCCTCGAGCTGCGCGATAAAGCCGGGGAGATCCCAGACCGGGATGTAGCGGGGCCGTCCGAAGCTGTCGAGAATGCGGTCCTGCGTGAGATCCGAGGGCAGCTCGAGCGCCGACATGCGTTGCGCTTCGGCCTCGGGGTTGCTGCCACGATCCAGCGTCCAGATCTTTACGTCCTCCAGGTGCCAGGCACCCGCGCCCAGCCGGGCGCTTGCCGCGCTGATACGGCGCGCAGGCGCGCCATCCGGCGCGAACTCGACAAATGTTGGCGCGTGCAGCGTGCCAAGGTCGGCGCTCGCGCGCTCGGCAAAGATCACCGTTTGCCCGTCGGCGTCGCCCTGCCGAAGCCACAGGCCCTCGGCCGCGACCGCGAGTGCCGCAGTCTCGATCCCGCGATAACGGTTCGAGAGATCGTGATCGCGCTTGGAGGTCGCAGCGACGATCGGGTTGCCCACCGCTACCGCCAGCAGCCCCAGCACCAGCGTGACCGCCACCGGCGCCATCAGCCCGCCAAGCGCCGAGCGCCCCGAGGCGCGCAGCACCACCAGCTCGGACGAGCGCGCGAGCCGCAGGAACAGCGCCACCGAAGCAAGGATCACGACCAGCGGCAGAATTTCATAGTTGGCCCAGGGCATCTTGAGCGCCACCAACCCCAGCACATCGCCGACGGGCCGGTCGGGAAAATCGCCCAGCTTGTCGATCAGTTCGATCAGGGCGAGCACCACCCCCAGTGACAGCGCCACCCCGGCGAAATTCGTCACGAAGCGTCGCGCGAGATAGGCGTGCAGGATCATGCGCCCGCCCCCCTCGCCCGCCGCCACCACGGCCAGATCGCGTTCGCGATCCGCCGCCATACACCGGGGCGCTGCGCCAGCCATAAAATCCCCACTGCCAGTGCCAGCCCCCCCAGCGACGGCAGGTAGAGCAGCGGCCAGAGTGCCGCGGTCACCAGCACCGGTGCCAGCACCGCGCTCTCGATCAGCTTGAGTCCCACCAGCAGGCCGAAGGCCACCAGCACCTGCCGCCACACGCCGAAGCGGCTGAATGCGCCAACCAGCAGTGTGGCGAATCCGACAAGCGCCGCCACGAGGCACATCAGCGCCGCCGTGAAACGCCCGTGGAGTTCTGCCATGACCGCGCCGGGTGCTGCCCCCGTGCGCGCCGCCACCGCCTGCGGGTCGCGCAGCAGCTCGGGCGTTCCGGCAAAGGCCAGCTTGTTGAGGTTAATCGCGTCACGGCTGACAAGGCTGCTGATATCGTGAGAGAAATCCTCGAAATGCGTGGTAAAGAGCTTTTGGCCCGACTGCTGCATGTTTTGTGCCAGCCCCGCCACCATCACCAGCCGCGTGCCCGCCGGATCCTGCACCAGGTAGGCGCGGGACGAGGTGTAGGTCACCGCGCTACCGGGATTGCGCCGATCCGACAGGAACACGTCGCGCAACTCGCCCTCCGGCGTGATCTCGCGGGTATAGAAGGTAACACCCGGCGCCGGGTGCAGGAACTCGCCCGCGGTCAGAAGCTGGGCGGTCACATTGCGGGACACCTCGTCCTCGCGCATGCGCAGCTGGCTCAGGCTGTTGGGAATGAGCAGGTGGGCGAGTATTGACATCATCAGCGCCACGATCAGCCCGAACACCACAACCGCCCGCGCCAGCCGCCACGGCGAATAACCGGTGGCCTGCACCACCGCGAGCTCGCTGTCGGCGGAAAGACGGTGCACCACGTAGACGGCTGCGGCAAAGGCGGCGATGGGCAGCATGCTGCCGATCACCGCCGGCAGGGTAAGCGCGGTGAACTCGAAGAAGACCCATGCGGGCTGGCCATCCCCGATGAGCTTGTCGAACATGCGCACCGCCTTGTTGATCCAGAAGATCGACACCAGAACGAGCGCGAAGAAACCGAACAACACCATCAATTGCGACAGCATGTATCTGTCGAATCTGGTCACTTCTCCCCCCCCGCGACAGCAGTCTTGCCGGGCAACCTAGCGGAATTGGTGACGGGGGAAAACTGCTAACTGGCCATCGGCGGCAGAGCGCGCTAGGTCTGGCGTGAACCGTGAAAAGGAGCCCCGCCGAATGACCTCTCCCGCCTCTGTCCGCTTTGTCGAGACCGACCTTGATGCCATCGCCACCGCCGAGGGCCGCGTGGCCGTCATCGTGACCCCGGATGGCAAGCTCGATCCCGGCGGGCGGCGGGTCAATCGTCTGACGCGGGGCGCACTCGCGCGGCTGATCGAGGGCGGCGCGCTCGACGGCAAGGAAGCGGGCGATGTGCTCACCCTCGACTGGCCCTCCGGGCTGGCGGCGCGGGCGCTCGACGTGGTGGTGCTGCCGCGCAACGCCGATGCCGAGACGAGCCGCCGCGCGGGTGTGGCGCTTGGTCGTGCCAAGGGCGACAAGCCGCTCACCCTGCTGGGCGGCACCCTCAAGCGGCCTGCGGAGGTGGCGCTCGGCGCGGTGCTGCGGGCCTATGATTTCGCCGCGCACAAGACCGGCGACATCGCGGTGCAGGAAGACATCATCGTCATGGTCCGCGACCCAGGGGCCGCCGAGGCAGCATTCTCGCCGCTGCGGGAGGTGGCGGAGGGCGTGTTCCTCACCCGCGACCTGGTGAACGCCCCGGCCAACCACCTGACCACCACCGCCTTTGTCGCCGAGATCGAGGCGCTGTCGGCGCTGGGGGTCAAGGTGACCGTGCTGGACGAGGCAGAGATGGAGCGGCTCGGGATGGGCGCGCTTCTGTGCGTGGGACAAGGCAGCGCGAGCCCCTCGCACCTGGCGGTGATGGAGTGGCAGGGCGGCGGCGACGCGGCACCGCTCGCGCTGGTCGGCAAGGGGGTGGTGTTCGACACCGGCGGCATCTCGATCAAGCCGGCGGCGGGCATGGAGGACATGACCATGGACATGGGCGGCGCGGGCGTCGTCACCGGCGTCATGCGCGCGCTGGCCGGACGCGGTGCCAAGGCCAATGTCGTCGGCCTCGTGGGGCTGGTGGAAAACATGCCCTCGGGCAACGCGGTGCGCCCCGGCGATGTCGTCACCTCGATGAAGGGCGACACGGTCGAGGTTATCAACACCGATGCCGAGGGGCGCCTCGTGCTGGCGGACGTGCTGTGGTACGCGCAACAGACCTACAAGCCCTGCGCCGTGATCGACCTTGCTACCCTCACCGGGGCGGCGATCATCGCGCTCGGCCACGAGAACGCGGCGGCGCTCAGCAACGACGATGCGCTGTGCGAGGCGGTGCTGCGCGCCGCCCGCACCGAGGGTGAGGGGCTGTGGCGGCTGCCGCTGGGCAAGGGATATGCCAAGGCGCTCAAGAGCCGCATCGCCGATGTCAAGAACGTGGGCGGACGGCCCGCGGGCACGATCACGGCGGCCGAGTTCCTGCACCGGTTCATCGAGGATGGCACGCCCTGGGTGCATCTCGACATCGCCGGCATGGCGAGCGTCAAGGCCGAGAGCGTCCACGCCCCCGAGGGCGCGAGCGGCTGGGGAGTGCTAACCCTCGACCGACTGGTGCGCGACCGCTTCGAGGAGGGCTGATGGGGGCGGCCTATTTCTATCACCTGACGCGCCGCCCGCTGGAGCAGACCCTGCCGCTGCTGTTGGAAAAGGCGCTGGCGGCGGGCTGGTGCGTCGCCGTGCGCGGGCGCGATCCGGCGCGGTTGGACTGGCTCGATGCACGGCTCTGGCTGGGGCCGGAGGACGGTTTTTTGCCGCACGGGCGCGCGGGCGGGCCGCATGACGCGATGCAGCCGGTCTTGCTGACAACCGGCACCGAGCATCCCAACGGCGCGGCCTGCCTGATGGCGGTGGACGGGGCCGAGGTCATGGCTGAGGAGGTGCAGGCGCTGGAGCGGGTCTGCATCCTCTTTGACGGCAATGACGAGACCGCGAAGGACACCGCGCGCGGGCAGTGGCGCGCGCTGACCGGTGCGGGCTGTGCGGCACAGTACTGGTCCGAAGAATCGGGCAAGTGGGAGAAGAAGGCCGAGGCGTGAGGGGCGGAGCCTGCGTTCGCGTTAGCCGCGCAGGGGCAAGGAGACGAACGGCGGTTCCACCCCAACACCACCCACGAAGGCAGGGCTGCCGATCAGGCTGCCCCGCTTCGCCAACTTCTCAGAACGACATGATCCGCGTATCATCGGCCAGCAGGCGCGCCGCCACCGCAGGCGGCTTGGCCACACCGATGCCGTCGAGCAGCGCATCCTCACCCACCCCCTTGCCCGGCAGGTAGATGGCGCAGACCTCGACCGTGGCACCCTGCGCCATGATCTTCTGCATGAGGGCCTGCGGGCTCATGCCCTTGGGCGGCTGCGGCGCGGTGGCGGCCTCGGGCGCGTCCTTGAGCGCGAGATCGCCCGCCGGGCCGCACAGAAGCACGTAGGCCCCTGCCCCGGCCTGCATGGATTGCATGGTCAGCACCATGCTCATGAGCTGCGTCTGCGGCTCGTCGCTGGTGAGGATGGTGACGAGCTGCGCGGCGTCAGAGGCCTGCGTTGCGGGCGCGACGACGGTGGCAAGGCCGAGGGCGGCGGCGGAAAGGATGGTGCGCATGGGATGCTCCGGTGGTTAAGGTGAATTCGGAATGTCTCTTTCACCAATGCACGTTACGCCGCCCCAGCCCATTGCTACCTTGATCTGCGTCAATCACATGCAGGTTTGTGAATTTAATCTATACCCCCGCCCAGCCGCTCCAACACCGGCGCGGGGTCGATCCCGCCCACGGCCCCGGCCACGCGGCCGCGCGGCTCTGCCAGCCGCGTGGCGATATAGGCCCCGGCCACCGCGTCGGGCGCGTGACGCATCAGCACCGAGGCGGTGAGCAGGGTGGCGAGGCTCTCGGCATACCAGCGCGCCTGCGCCTCCCCGGGGGGCTTGGGGAAGGTCTCCATATGCGCGCGCATTGCCGCGTCAAAGCGGCGATCCTGTCCCGCCACCGTGGCCAGTTCGGCGCTCAGCGCCTCGCCTGCCGCGGGCTCACGGGCCAGCGTGCGCAGGATGTCGAGACAGATCACGTTGCCCGACCCCTCCCAGATCGAGTTGAGCGGCGCCTCGCGGTAGAGCAGCGGCAGTGGGGTGTCCTCGACATACCCCATGCCGCCCAGGCACTCCATCGCCTCGTAGACCAGGCCGGGGCAGAGCTTGTTGCCGAGGAATTTCGCAAGCGCCACACCCAGCCGGGCAAAGGCGCGCGCCTCGGACCCGCGCCCGTCGAAGGCACGCGCGACGTGCATCCCCAACGCCAGCGTGCCCTCCCAGTCGAGCGCGAGATCGGCCAGCACGGCGCGCATCAGCGGCTGGTCGATCAGCCGTTTCTGAAAGGCGGAGCGGTGGGAGGCCCAGTAATGCGCCTCCGACAGCGCGGCGCGCATCAGCCCGGCGGGGGCCATCGCGGTGTCAAGCCGCGTGTGGTGCACCATCTCGATGATGGTGCGCACGCCCGCGCCCTCCTCGCCCAACCGATGCGCGATCGCGCCGTGATACTCGATCTCGACCGAGGCGTTGGCACGGTTGCCGAGTTTGTCCTTGAGCCGCTGGATATGGATGGCGTTTCGCCCCTCGTCGAGCCAGCGCGGGACGAGAAAACAGGTGAGCCCCCCCTCTGCCTGCGCCAGTGTCAGGAAGCCGTCAGACATTGGCGCGGAACAGAACCACTTGTGCCCGGTGAGGCGGTAATACGCGCCCTCTGGCGTGGCGGTGGTGGCGTTGGCGCGCACGTCCGAGCCGCCCTGCTTCTCCGTCATCGCCATGCCCATCGTCGCGCCACCCTTGGCCCGCAGCGGCCGCGGCGCCGGATCGTAGAGGCGGGCGGTGAGCTTGGGTACCCAATCCGAGAACAGCGCCTTGTCGGCCTTGAGCGCGGGAATCGCGGCATAGGTCATCGTCATCGGGCAGCACACGCCCGGCTCCACCTGGCTCATCAGGTAGACCATCGCGGCATGGGTGGCGTGGCCGCCCGCCGCCGCCTCCCACGGGATAGCGGCATAACCCGCGCCGATGCCGACGCGCATCAGATCATGATAGGCGGGATGAAAGCGCACCGCGTCGAGCCGCCGCCCGCCCGCGTCGAACGGCACGAATTCGGGTGGATGGCGATTGGCGTCGCGCCCCGCTGCGCGCATCGCCGCCGTGCCGATACTGGCGCCGAAATCGGCCAGCCGCGCCGCGTCGGCGCCCGCCGCCCCGGCGTGAGTCGCGAGCGCCGGGTCGCCCGCCCACAGGTCGAGATCGCCGCGCGGCGCGGGCTGGTTGGTGACCTCGTGGGTGGCAAGGCACGCGCGGGCGGGGCTGTCGGGCATGGCGGCGATCCTCCTCGCAAGAAGGCTAAGCATCGGCGCGGCCCGAGGAAAGGGGATTCACAAGCATGGCCACCTGTGGCATGGTTGTCTGGCAAAGCGTGGCCCGAGACCGCGCACCGAGGAGTCGAGCATGGAGTCCAAGAGCCGCCCCTGGGGTGCCCTGGCAGGGCTGACCGTCGCGTTCTTTCTGGGCGTGTATTTCGCCTATGCTGCGGTTCAGGGTGATTACGGGCTGTTTCGCCGCGCCGAGATCGAGGCGCAGAACGCCCGGCTCGCCCGCCAGCTTGCCGAGTTGGAAGCGGAAGTGGCGCGGATGGAGAACCTCACCAAACGGCTGTCGGATGAATACCTCGATCTCGACCTTCTTGATGAGCAGGCGCGCGACGTGCTGGGCCTGCTGCGCGGCGACGAGATCGTGATCCGCTAAACGCGGACCCACGCCGTCCTGCCCCCTCCGGAAAATTCGGTCTCGCCACGAAAGCGCGATTGTTGTAAGAGATTGTTTAACGCTAAACCATTTCCGCCACCAAGGAGGAGCACCGTATGGCCCCCCGGAAAAGCGCATCGAAACCAAACGTTTCCGCCGACGAGCTCAAGACCTATTATCGCGACATGCTCCTGATCCGCCGATTCGAGGAAAAGGCGGGCCAGCTCTACGGCATGGGGCTGATCGGCGGATTCTGTCACCTCTATATCGGTCAGGAAGCGGTCGTCGTGGGCCTCGAGGCCGCCGCCGAGGAGGGCGACAAGCGCATCACCACCTACCGCGACCACGGCCACATGCTGGCCTGCGGGATGGACCCCAAGGGCGTGATGGCCGAATTGACGGGTCGCGAAGGCGGCTACAGCCGCGGCAAGGGCGGCTCGATGCACATGTTTTCCACCGACAAGCAGTTTTTCGGCGGCCACGGCATCGTGGGGGCCAACGTGCCGCTTGGCGCGGGGCTCGCCTTCGCCGACAAGTACCTCGAAAACGATCGCGTGACCTTCACCTATTTCGGCGACGGTGCGGCCAACCAGGGACAGGTCTACGAAACCTTCAACATGGCCTCTCTGTGGAGCCTGCCGGTGGTGTTCGTGATCGAGAACAACCAGTATGCCATGGGCACGTCGCAGAAACGCTCGACCTCCACCCCCGACATCTACACCCGGGGCGCGGCCTTCGGCATCCCCGGCGAGGCGGTAGACGGGATGGATGTGCTCGCCGTCAAGGCGGCGGGCGACAAGGCGGTCAAGCACTGCCGCGCCGGCAAGGGGCCGTATATCCTGGAGATCAAGACCTACCGCTATCGTGGCCATTCGATGTCCGACCCCGCGAAATACCGCACCCGCGAAGAGGTGCAGAAGATGCGCGAGGAAAAGGACGCCATCGAGCACGTGCGCGAATTGCTGATCTCGGGCGGTCATGCCTCTGAGGAAGACCTCAAGGCGATCGACAAGGAGATCAAGGATGTCGTCAACAAGTCCGCCGATTTCGCCAAGGACAGCCCCGAGCCCGCGGTCGAGGAATTGTGGACCGATATCATCGCCGACGTGACGCCGCAGAACGCCTGAGGAGGAGAGACGACAATGGCAACCGAAATTCTGATGCCCGCCCTCTCGCCGACGATGGAAGAAGGGACACTCGCGAAATGGCTGGTCAAGGAAGGCGACACCGTCAACGCCGGTGACATCATGGCCGAGATCGAAACCGACAAGGCGACGATGGAATTCGAGGCCGTGGACGAGGGCACCATCGGCAAGATCCTGATCGAGGACGGCACCGAGGGCGTCAAGGTCAACACCCCCATCGCCGTGCTGCTGGAGGAAGGCGAGAGCGCGGACGATATCGACACCGCGTCAAGCACCCCTGCCCCGCAAGCCGCCGAGAAAAGCCCCGAGCCGGAGGCGAAATCCGCCCCGGCGGAGGCCAAGGCGCCCGCCGCGCCGAAGGCGGATGCCAGCCCAGACTGGCCCGAGGGCACCGAGATGGAAAAGAAGACGGTACGCGAGGCATTGAATGCGGCCATGGCCGAGGAGATGCGCCGCGACGACACCGTCTTCATCATGGGCGAGGAGGTGGCCGAGTACGAGGGCGCCTACAAGATAACCCAGAACCTGCTCGATGAATTCGGCGCCAAGCGCGTGATCGACACGCCCATCACCGAGCACGGCTTTGCCGGGATCGGGGTGGGTGCCTCCTGGGGCGGTTTGCGCCCCATCGTCGAGTTCATGACGTGGAATTTCGCCATGCAGGCGATCGACCAGATCATCAACTCGGCGGCCAAGACGCTCTACATGTCGGGCGGGCAGATGGGCAGCCCGATCGTGTTTCGCGGTCCCAACGGGGCGGCGGCGCGCGTGGGTGCCCAGCACAGCCAGGACTACGCCGCATGGTACGCCCAGGTACCCGGGCTGCGCGTCGTGCAGCCCTATTCGGCGGCCTGCGCCAAGGGCCTGCTGAAAAGTGCCATCCGCGACCCAAACCCGGTCATCTTCCTCGAGAACGAGATCCTCTATGGCAAGTCCTTCGAGGTGCCCAAGATGGATGATTTCACCATCCCCTTCGGCAAGGCCAAGATCTGGCGCGAGGGGGCTGACGTGACCATCGTCAGCTTCGGCATTGGCATGACCTACGCACTGGAGGCAGCCGAAAAGCTGGCCGAAGACGGGATCGAGGCCGAGGTGATCGACCTGCGTACCCTGCGCCCGATGGATACCGACACGGTGATCGCCTCGGTGATGAAGACCAACCGATGCGTGACGGTGGAGGAAGGCTGGCCGGTGCCCTCCATCGGCAGCTACATCTCTTCGGTGCTGATGCAGCAGGCCTTCGACTATCTTGACGCGCCGGTCATCAACTGCACCGGCAAGGACGTGCCGATGCCCTATGCGGCCAATCTGGAAAAGCTGGCGCTGACCTCTACCAAAGAGGTGATCGATGCCGTGCGCCAAGTGACCTACCGGTAAGGGAGAGACGCGATGCCGACCGAAATCCTGATGCCCGCCCTCTCACCAACGATGGAAGAGGGCACGCTGGCCAAATGGCTGGTGAAAGAGGGCGATACCGTCAATGCGGGCGACCTGCTGGCCGAGATCGAGACCGACAAGGCCACGATGGAATTCGAGGCCGTGGACGAAGGCACCATCGGCAAGATCCTCGTGGAGGAAGGCAGCGAGGGGGTAAAGGTGAACACCCCTATCGCCGTACTGCTGGAAGAGGGTGAGAGCGCGGACGATATCGCATCGGGCAGCGCGAGCGCCCCGGAAGCGGACGCGGCGGCAGAGCCCGAAAAGGACGAGAAAGCGGGCGGCGAGGGCTCCGGCAAGGGCAAGGCCGCAGAGCCTGTTGCGCAATCCGATACCCCGGCTCCCGCAGCACCCAAAGACGAGAAAGGCGAGCGCATCTTCGCCTCGCCCCTCGCCCGCCGGATCGCGGCAGAGAAGGGGCTCGACCTGACGCAGATCAAGGGCTCGGGTCCGCATGGCCGTATCGTGCGCGCGGATGTGGAGGGGGCCAAGCCCACAGCCGCCCCCGCCAAGGAGGCCGCCAAACCTGCGGACAAGGCCCCTGCCCCGGCAGCGCCCTCCGGCCCGTCCCCGGATGCCGTCATGGCCATGTACGAGGGCCGCGAGTTCGAGGAGGTCAAGCTCGACGGGATGCGCAAGACCATCGCCGCGCGTCTCACCGAGGCCAAGCAGACCGTGCCGCATTTCTACCTGCGCCGCGAGATCCGCCTCGACGCGCTGATGAAGTTCCGTGCCGATCTCAACAAGCAGCTCGAGCCGCGCGGCGTCAAGCTGTCGGTCAACGACTTCATCATCAAGGCCTGCGCATTGGCGCTGCAAGCGGTGCCAGATGCCAATGCCGTCTGGGCCGGCGACAAGGTGCTCAAGCTCAAGCCTTCTGACGTCGCCGTAGCCGTCGCCATCGAGGGGGGCCTGTTCACGCCCGTGCTCAAGGATGCCGAGATGAAATCGCTCTCGGCGCTGTCGGCGGAGATGAAGGACCTCGCCAAGCGTGCCCGAGACCGCAAGCTGGCACCACAGGAGTATCAGGGCGGCACCTTCGCCATCTCCAATCTCGGGATGTTCGGGATCGAGAATTTCGACGCGGTCATCAACCCGCCGCATGGCGCGATCCTCGCCGTCGGCGCGGGGCTGAAGAAGCCGGTGGTGGGCGCGGATGGCGAGCTGACCGTGGCTACGGTCATGTCGGTCACGCTGTCGGTGGATCACCGGGTCATCGACGGCGCGATGGGCGCGGACCTGCTCAGGCAGATCGTCGAGAACCTCGAGAACCCTATGGTGATGCTGGCCTGACGTGCAGCGCGCGCAGGGTTTGATGAAGAAAGGGCGCACTCGGCAGGTGCGCCCTTGTGTCTGCGGGTCCGGCTCCCGGATCAGGCCGCGGACTGGATCTCGATCCGCTTGGCCTGATTCTGAGCCTGTGCCGTTTTGGGCAGTGTCACGGTCAGTTCGCCATTGGCGAAACGGGCCGTAACGTTGTCCTCGTCGATTTCGTAGCCAAGCGGTATCTGGCGCGCGAACCGGCCCACGAACCGCTCAGAGACGCGGCGGTCGCTGTCATCGTGCTCGACCTTGCGCTCGCCGCTCAGGGTGAGAACGCCGTCCTTCAGCGTCACCTCCACGTCCTTCTCGGTCAGCCCCGGCACCTCGGCGTCGATGCGCAGATGATCCTCGGCATCGGTCACGTCGACCCGGGGCCAGCCACCAAAGCCATCGAGCGCCAAGGGCGCACCGCCGAGTTCCCGCGAGGCGGTGTCAAAGAGTCGATTGATCTCGTTGTGCAGGAGTGTGAAGGGATCGCGCTCTGCTGCCCATGCGGTGGGGCTGCGGCGGTTCCACGGAATCAGGGAAGTCATGTTCATCGCAGTCCTCCTTTCGTGCGTTCCATACGTCAAAAGTCAGTTTGCGAGAGTTCTCCGGGGCCGGGTCTGGCCCCTTGCACCGATGATCTGGGAACCGCTCCACCCCCTGTCAAGAACCTCCCGCGCGGTCGTGCGATCATGAACTGAACGACTACCGGCTGGCGCCGGTAGGATCAGCGATGTGCTGTTCCAGGTACTGAAGTACGATGTCTTCGGTGATGGCACCGTTAGTGGTTGAAAAGTACCCTCGCCCCCAAAACCGGCAGCC